>NZ_CAKJTO010000044.1:0-39879 GCF_917627405.1 Protofrankia sp. Cj5 | reverse complement strand
TAGGACTGTCCGGCTCGCGGCTCCCCGCATCCCGCCCGGCCGCGTTGTCGTCAGTCGGCGCCCACCACCAGGGCGCCTTCCTCCGCCGCCTTGCCGGACCGGGCACGGATGAGCCGCTCACTGATCGAACGCCCTATCCTCGGGCGCTCTAAGTGATCACGTCCAGGCTCGCTGACCGCTCTGTTGAACATGGACCGGGCCAGTCGATGGGACCTTCTTGGCTGGCCAGCAAACAAAGAGAATCCCACATGGCAACCCCCCGTAAGTTGTGCTCGGAGCGTAGACCACAGATGTCGCCGTGCCGAGGGCAGTCGGCCCGGCGTTGGGGAAACGATGATAAACCGTGTTCGGAAAGGCCGCCCGTAGGATGCGGCGCCTGGGCAGGGTAGGGTGCCCACTCATTAGAACGTCCGGCACGGGGGGTGAACGGATGCGGCTTGTTGGCGTGCGCTGGCGGATGCTACGCGACCGCTCGAATTTCGGCGCTGCGCGGACCGTCGACGGTCCGGCGAGTGGGGTTTCAGTGTGAGCGGCCAACACTTTCTCGGCGGCGCGCGTGAGCCGCTGCGGCCGGAGGACCCGGAAACGATAGGCGGCTATCGTCTGCGTGGCCGGCTCGGCGAGGGTGGTATGGGCGTCGTTTATCTGGCTGAGGATGAAAACGGCACATCGGTGGCGCTTAAAACCATACTACCCCGACATCGGGGTTCGGGTGGATGGCGGTTCCGGGCAAGATTTCGGCGTGAGATTAAGAACGCAAGCCGCGTCAGAAGCCCTTACACACCAGCTGTGCTAGCCCATGGGAGTGATCGGGACTCTGGCGATCCTTACATGGTCACCGAGTTCATCAACGGGCCGAATTTGAACGATTGCGGAATTCTCCTCGCTCCTCCCGAGCTACGGCGGCTCGCGCACAATCTGTTAGTTGCTATTGACGCTCTCCATGAGATCGGAATCGTGCACCGTGATATCAAGCCGTCGAATATCGTATTGTCACCAGGGGGTCCTTATCTGATCGACCTGGGAATTTCCAAATCGGTTGACGACTCGACCATCACGAGTGTTGGAGAACGGCCGGGGACCCCGACGACAATGGCGCCTGAGCAGTGGGCTGGAAAAAATGTGGGGAAGCCGTGTGACGTATGGGCTTGGGCCTGTGTGGTGGTCAAGGCCGCTACCGGGCGTTATCCTTTCGCTGAGCCAGGGCTGACTGACCGAAACGATGAGCCTTACCTGGGTGCCTTGCGGCAGCCGTTGCGCGGCCTGGTCAGGCAGGCATTACAGACGGAACCGAGTGCGCGGCCTCTGGTCAGGACCCTGCTAAAAGATCTTAGTAGTATCGGGGCCGCGGCGGACCCACATGACATGCCCACCGAGGTCCGACAGCTGGAACGGCTGTCAGATCAACGCCCGCGATCCCGGCCCCTGCCCCGGCCCCGAGCCCGATCCCGGTCTCGGCCTCGGCGCGGGAAAGGGCTGGGCTTCGTCGCCGGGTACGCGTGCGTACTGGCTTTGATCGCCGGGGTCGTGCTCGCATCGCTGCGAGGAAAGACGACTGTGTCGCCACCGCCGACCGCTTGTGCGGCTGCCACCTGGGACGGTCTGGCAGGGCGGGCACAGCACCCGGCGAATACGGCCGACCGGGTGCGGGAAACGGCGAACAAGCTGCGTGCGAGCAATCCGGATCTTGCTCGTAAGCTGGATCTTGTCACCTATCGCCTCGCGCCGTCACCCGCTTCCTGCGCCGGCCTCGTCCGTTACAGTTTTGTCGCCGGTTCCGCCGCTGTCGGCGTGGACGACGCGACCAGAGTCGCGTTGAGCCCGGATGGTCGGCAGCTGGCGGTGGCCAGCGTCAACACCGTCCGAATTTTCAGCCTTGCCGAGCTCGCCGCGCCGCGAGAAATCCTCTCCCCGCTGCATGTCGATGCGTCGAACGAACGAATTTTCCGCCTTGCCTTCGGAGCGGACGGCCGGACGCTGGTCGCCGGGACCCTGAAGTCCGTTTTTTTGTGGGATCTCGCCGGACTGTCGCAACCCCGTATGATTTCTTCAGCCGATCCGCGGACCGCCGCGGATGTCTCCGGACTTGCTGTCGGTACATGGTCGGAGGATGGCACACCGGTACCGGCCGTTGCGCTTGCCCGGGGCACCCGGATCGAACTATGGAAGACCGGCTACGGCTCTTCGTGGGTAGACCCCCTGGACCAGCGAACAGCCACGACAAGTGTCGCGTTGAGCCCGGATGCTCGACGACTGGCTGGCGGGGGCAAAAACGGTGTCGTCCTGCTGTGGACCCACGACGCTGTGGACAAGCCGGTGTCGCTGGTTTTGGACGAGGCTGAGGCGGTCACCAGTCTCGCCTTCAGCCGGGACGGGGAAAGAATTGCTACGGGAACCGTTTCTGGAAAGTTTACGATATGGGATCTCACAGATTCCACAGATCCTGCGGCCAGGATCAGCAAGCATCTTTTTCGTGGTCAGGACGGAGAGATCGACAGCGTCATGTTCGGTGGGCGTGACACGGTGGTGGTCGCGGGGAACAGCGCGGGAGCAATTCGCCTGTGGGATGTCAGCGGCATGGCGGAACCGACATCGCTGGGATTCCTGGATGTCCGGGGGAGCGGCGGCGCGGGCCTCGCGACCAGCGCGGATGGTCTGCTGCTCGCGACGGCGGTACGCGGCGGCGGCGTTCAGCTGTGGAATCTCGATCCGGTCGCGATCGCGGCCAGGCTGTGCAAGGACAAGGCCGCCCGGATCACGGACGAAGAATAGGCGGCGAACCTTCCCGGTGAGCCCGTCCAGGCTTCATGCCCATGAACGTGGCGGGGGAAGCGACCGGGGGGCGGTCGGCTGTGGCGCGTGATGGCCCGGGTGCCGCTGCGCTGGACGTCTCCAAGGTCTCGCCTGCTGGGACGGCTTGCTTCCAGCCGATTACTTTCAGTTTTCAGTTGCGTACTCTACGCACGGTATTGCGCCGACGGCTACCCCCGTGGATGCCGCGTTTCGGTGCCCTCTACTCTGGTCTGTTCTCCATCTTGATGATCACAGGGGGATAAGTGAAGATCAAAATCGGAGGCCTGTGGGGAAGGGGCTTGATAGATGCCCCAGACCGGCAGGTAGCTCAAGGCGATCCGTCAGGTATTCAGCCGGTGTTGACAGCCCTTTCATGCTTCCCGTACGTTTCGTCCACGGCCAGCGCACGTAGCGCGTGGCCCAGGTCGGGTACTGCCCGACTGATGACCAGGATCTTTTCAATCTCGGTCCCCTGTGAAGCATCCAGGCCTTCTGGGTGCTGTGGCGTCTACATGGCGTCGAGTTGCCGCCGTTCCATCTGTGGTTCGGCATGCCCATCACAGGAGGACCGATGAGCACCCTGACCATCGCCGACATTGCAAGCGCGAACGACGAGATCGCGTTCCTGGCCTTTTCGGAGTTTGTCGGCCCGCCGTTGTGGGCGCAGGTGGTCCGCGGTGTTCACCGTGCCAAGCCTGGCACCTGCGCCTGCTGCCCTGAGCGCACGCCGCTGTTCAGCGTCACCGACGTGTCCACCGAACCGCTGTGCCACCGCTGCATGAAGCTGTGGACGGACCACCTCATGAGCGGCTTTCGGGTGTTGCGTCAGGCGCTTGCCGGCCAGGTGCCGACGGTGTCACCCCGTAGCCACAATGCGGGCCAGGAGATCCGTGAATGGCGCGTCATTTGTGATCATATTCTCGCCCCTGATGCCGAGCTGGAGGACGCTTCAGCCGTTGGCGCCATGCTGCGCGATTTCGTGCCCCGCGAGGCGAGCCCGGCCGGGCTCGGCTGGCTGCGCGCCGCCTGGGCACAGCTCATCCATTACCCGACCGCTGGGCGGATCGTGCCGACCGTGCGCCGGGAATCGGCCGACGAACGTGGCCTGCCGACCCGTCCGGAGACGGCAATCGGCAAGGCCGTGTGGGCCGCGCCGTTGCGCGTTGATCTGGTCAGCCGAGACATCCTCATCGAGTTTCTGCTGGGAATTCGTGATGAGATCACCGACCCGTACTCCCTGCCGTCCATGGAACTGAAGTTCGGGCTTACGGCAGTTGAGGTGGCCGAGCGGCTCCAGCGTTCTCTCGCGCTGCTGCGCCAGCACAACCGCGATTTCTACGAGCGGGCCGTGGCCGTGCCCCTGGCGCGGACCGCGCCTGGCGAGATCTCCGGTGGGCACATGCCATCCCCGGAGGACATCTGGGTGGCAGAAGCGGACGCGAGTGTTCCACGGAACGCGATCATCGTCGAGCTTCGGTCCAACCCGGATGTGGTCGGGGCACTGCGGGCGATCGTCGACGCCGCGTACGGCAAGGGGCGCGATGTCGTCGCGGTCGTCCGGCGGCAGTTGCGGTTGGACACCGAGCACGCCTGGGCTGAGGTCACCCGGCTTGTTCGTCTCGTTGCCGCGGCGGGCGTCGGTTGGGTCGACCTCCTGCTCCGCGGCCTCGATGGGCGGGCGGCGTGATGCCGGCGCCGATGTCGACAATGATGCTGATGTCGACAATGGTCAGGATGCCGGCAGCGCGGCCCATGCTTCCAACAGTTCCGCAAGATCATGTGCTTGGGCCGTGGACAGCACCACGCTTCGTGTGGCGGGGTCGCCGGCACGGAGCTGGTCGTGGTCCGTAGCCTGGGAGACGATCTCGATGCGGATCCCGTCGTCCACCGCGGTGGCCCGGACCGACCGCGGTGCGTCCGATGTTCCCGGTGCCGGCGGTGGATCTGTGATCTTTCTGCGGCCGGCGATCCGCAGCAGCTCAAGCCGTTCGAACGCAGCCGTTCCGTTGGTGCGCAACAGCCCCGCGACCCGGGTGCCGACCGGCTGGTCCGGCCGGTCGGTCCAGGTCAGTCGCAGTGGGGGAGGGCGGCCGTCATCGAGTTCGAGAATCGCCCGTGCGCCGGCCAGCCGCAGGGTGGCAGGCCCGAAACTGCCCCGCAGGTGCCGGGACGCGGACGGGACGCCGGCCAGCGCCGCCAGCACACTCGCCTCTGCGCCCATCCGCCCTCCCCCCTCCGCTGATTCACCAGGTCACAGCCATGACACCACGGGCGTCGTGGACGAGTGGAAAGCCGACGCATATCGAACGTCCGTTTTGCCATGGTTCGATCCATGCTGGCCTTCCACTCGTGCTTTGTTGAGCTATCGGTTGGTCACCGCTCCTTCGCGGGGTGGATGGGCAAGGGCAGGGGCAGAGCGCCGGCAGCGAGGTCGGGCAGGCTCACGCCGCGGTCAGGCTCCTGAAGACGCTCGTTCTGGACGAACCACTCGAACGAGCGGCCCCGCGGGTCGGGCGGCACCGGGACATCGACCCGCAGGCCGTTCGGCCGCACCCGTGGATAGTGCACCGGCACCGACGGGTCACCGGTCGATGCGGCGAGGAAGGCTCTGATGTGCGGGACGTCGTCAAACCGGCCCGCGGGAGCGACGGCTTTCTTGAAGGTGTCAACGCTGTCCCGGGCCTGCGCCGGAAAACCGTCCTGCGGGCGTTGCTCCGGCCCGAGCGACTGGTAGTACTCGGCCCACGACTGGCCGGTGCGAAGATCCGTCCGGGCGGGGTCAACGGTGAGTTGGACGCTGCCGAAACCCAGCGGCTTGCCCAGGCCCAACCGGTGGAACCGACGCGGGCCATCACCTGGGGCAGCGCCATCACCGGTGGAGCACGCGTTGTCGAGGTCGAGCAGCCACAGCAGCGCGCCCAGCTCGACCTCGCTGAGGTTGCGGACGTCGACGGTGAAGGTGAACGTCGTCCCGGGGCGGACCCAGCCGTTCACGGACCGGTTCTGGTCGTTCCGGTTCTCGTCCTTCACCCCGCCTGAGTGCTGCGTGGCAAAGGCGGTTCCGTCGCGGTTCAACGGGTTCGCGCGGGAGTCGTCGGCCACGGTCGACTTCCGCGGCCGGCGGTATTCCTGGTAACGGCCGCCGTCCAGTTTCTGGGTGCGATCGGTTGTCGGCTCCTTCCAGTAACCCTTCGGTAGGCCCGCGTGGTGCGGGTAGACCTTTCGGCCGCGCAACATCCGCCCGGTGGAGACGAACCAGTCTGCCTTGGGCAGCCCGGAGGGCAGCGGCGCAGGGTGGCCGGCCCGTTCGGTTCCGATGTAGAAACGGCCCTGGCCAGGCTTGGGCTGACCGAGGATCGCCAGCGGCAAGCCACGGCCCTCGAAGCGTTCCACGGCCGCCTTCGACGACTGGCCGCAGACGACCGGTCCTATCCGCAGGCTGCCCCGCCAAGCACCGGCGGGGTCACCCCCCTCGCTGCTGTCGCGGTCGCCGGTGCTGCGGTCCTCGGTACGGACCCAGCCGAACACCCGGTCCGCCGGGGACAGCTCGCTGATCGTGTCCGCGGGCCGTAGCGAGCGATCGAGCAGGTTGATCGGCGCGACGCTGAACAACTCTCGCGCGATCGTCACTGGATACAGGCTGTCGATCTCACCGCGGGCATCCAGCCGGACGTAGAGCAGGTCGCCGTCGGCGAGCTTCGTCGGTTTCACATCGTCGTGCAGGAGTAGATGGCGACTCGACACGGGCGCCGGCTTCGCGTCAGCCGCCCCCTTCGCGTCAGTGGGCGCCTTGAGTTCACCGGGCCGATGTGCGTTGCGATAGCCGAGGATGATGTCGTGCCAGATGCGGTGCAACCGCTCATCCAGCTCAAATGTTTCCCGCAGGTCGTCGTCGGCATCGTAGAAGAAGACCCGCTCGTCATGCTTGCGGTCGATGTTCCGGTTCGTCACACACACCCAGCCGTCGACAACCTTCGCCGGGCCGATCGGCTCGTACCATGACGCCCTTTTCTGTTTTGACGTCCGCAGTGGCACCCGAGGTGGTTCCTGGCCGGGCTCGGCGAGCGAACGCACCCACCACAGCTGGAAGTCCGGCGTATGCGTGTCCGACCGGCGGTCCCACCGGTGATGCTGGACGAGCTGGATGTACGCCCGCACCTTGGTGCCGTGCTCAGGCCGTGAGCCGTCCGGCATCACGATATTGAAATCGCTCTGGTCAGAGCGGACGTGCTTCGACCCCTCCGGCGTCCAGTAGGCCGGCAGCCAGGCCGCGTGCATCGGTGCACCATGCCGGCCCTGGTGGCCCGCGGGCGTCGTCCCGGGCAGCAGTTCGATCTCGGCGGTCTCGCCATTGCCGATGACGCGCGCCGGGATGGACGCGAGCCCGTCGCGGGCGGCCATCCGGTAGCCCAGCCGGGCGTCGTGGCCGGTGAACACGCCGAAGCGAGAGTTGGTCACGGCCTCGTAGGCGCTGCGCAGCATGCCCTTCACGCTCGTCGACGGCAGGTGCGGGCGGCTCTCCGCCTTACCCTTACCAGCGCCCGGGGGCACCATCCGTTCCAGGACGCCGTAGGTTGCATGCCCGTCCTTGTCGGGGGTGACACCGGCGGTGTCCAGGAGCAGCAGCGGCGTGGCGACCGTGAGGGTGACGCCGATCGTGCCCGACCAGCGGTCCGCCCGGAGCCGATCATGTCCGGACAGGCGTCCGCGGTCGGTCAGGGTGCCGCCCACGTCGCCGAGCGCCTCATGCGACTGGTCGCGCTGCGGTGCCGGGATGAACCCGTACGGGTTGATGAACGCGTTCAGCGGATCCGGTGCGCGGTACGGCGTCTCCCGCTGGCGTCCGGCGGTGGTCGCCTGTCTGGCCGGCCGCGCCGGTGCCATGTGCCGTGGGGGCTGGCGGGCCACAGGTCGGTCGGGCGTTCGGGCGGGCTGCGGGGTGGGCGTCGCGGCAGGCCAGGATGCGGCCACAACCGTGGCGGCGGTGCCCTTGGCCCGGATGCGCTTGGCCCGGCCGCCCGTCCAGTCGAACTCGACGGACCGGTCAGCGAGATCGTCATCGCTCAGCCCGGCCAGCGCCTCGTCCAGGAAACGGCGTTCGAAGCGCCGCGCACCCGCGCCGTCCTCGATGATGACGAGCTTGCGGGCGCCGTCCGCGGTCGTCTTCCATGCGATCGTGCCGAATCGGCTGCTCATCTGGTCGCCTCCGGGAGACGTCGGGACTGCGGGCCATGGGTGCTGGTGCCGTTGCTGCTGGTGGTGTCGGACTGGCTGGGCAGCGCGAGGAACAGCTCGACGAGACGCTCCTCGGTGACACTGGCGTTGCCGTGCTCAGACTCAGTGGTCACATACTCGACAGTTCGCAGGTAGACGCATTCGTCCATGCGGGGTGCCCGCGGTAGTGGCACGTCGAGCAGGCCGATCCGGGCCTCAGCCAGGCGGACCCACCGGGGCCCGGCGGCCTGGACCGCGGAAGAGCTGGGCTCATCGCGTGGAGGCAGCGACCGAGCTAGCGGCCGGCCCCACAGCAGGTACCTGTTTTCGATCGTGTCAACAGCCGTCAGCAGGTCGAGGGGCTCGGTGAACGGGGCGCACGGATCCGGGGATTCCGAGAGGATGACCGCGGTGCCGACGCCGTTGCCCGTGTGCAGCCAGCGCAGCTCGGCGTCCCGGTTGAAGATCCGGGCTTCGAACACGGCATCGGACCCGGCAGCAGGAAGCTCGATCGGCTTCTCGGAGTCGGTGAGGCGACCAGCGGACAGCCGGGCCACCGTGTACGCCTGCGGGCTTGCCAGCAGCGCCACGGTGTCACCGGTGTCACCGGTGTCACCGCCCAGGCCGATCAGGCGGATCGCGTCGGCCAGTGCGATCTTTTCGGATGTGGCGGAGTAGAGGGTCACGCTCGTGTCGGCCGTCATGCTCGGCTCCCGTTCTCATGGTCCTGGTCGCGCTGGTCACGATCGAGGTAGTCCCGCCAGCTCTGAGCGCATTCGGCGACAGCTGGTTCCGCGAGCAGCTCGTCAAGATTGTTGTAGGTGGTTCTGGCTGCGGGAAAGCCGCTGACCTCGATGGCTTTCACGGTGATGTCGCCGTGACCGCGGTTGACGCCGTACCCGAACCGCACCCGCCCGGCGCACAGGTCCCGAAGGACGAACAGCAGCAGCGCGAGAGCGGGTTTGTCCAGGTCCTCCTGGGCGAACTGGCGCAACCGCCGCAGGTCCACAGTCAGTTTCAGCTGCTGCCAGCCGACGTGATGCGGTTCCAGTGTGCTGAAGAGGCGTTTGTCGGCGGCGCCACCCGTCCACCTGTCGATCGCGACATGGTTGGCCTCGTCCATCCCGAACTGTTCGAGCTTCTTGCGGACGGGGCCTTCGACGCGGGCCCGGCTCTTCTCCCACGATCGCAGCGGCTGATTCGTCGGCGGGGTGGTTAGGCCCTCGACGTGCGCACCGTTCAACGCGCGCCACACATGCCCGGGAATCGGCTGCTTGGAGTAGCAGTCGTCGGCACCGAGCGCTCCGACCCCCCAGCGCGGTGCTATGTCGTCGGTGTCCGCCTTGCCGGCGGAGCCGAACAGGGCGTTGACGGCGGTGAGCTGGTCGAGCTGCGCCCGGAACCGCTCCGATCTCGCAGGCCCGGCCTGTGCTTCCAGCGGATGGGGGGCGTCGACGCCGCGGGCGGTCCGCTCAATGCTCTCCGCGTGCGAACGCAGCGCGCCCTTGATCGAACTTCCGGGCAGGACGAGTGCGACTTGATCATTATCTTCGACCCCGCTGACCAGGGGTAGCGCGTTGATCGCGAAGCCGTCGACCCCACTGCGCACCATCACCGGTGAGGCCGGGCACCAGGTGATCTTCACGCTGAGCAGCCCGGCATCCGTCTTCCTGTTGCCAGGACTCCGCGGCTTGAGTAGCGGGGCTTCCGGGGTTTCCGGGGTCGTCACCAGGCCGAGCGCGTCGAGGAGCCCGTCCAGGCTGTCGAAACGCTGTTCGACGATCTCTGGCTTTCCCGCGAGGACGACCGAGCCGAGACCGCGGGTGCGGGCCGCGCCGAGCCGGATATCACCGTCATCCAGGGCGAGGAGCAGCTCGCCGAGCATCGCCGTCGCCGGGTCGGCATCGCGGTCCTTCAGGGGGGATTCCAGATCGAGCTCAAGGCGCAGGTAGGCGCCACGGGGGAGCACCGCCCGGCCGTAGAGGAAGCCGTGCGCGACCGCGCCCGACACCCGGTCGATGCCGATGCCTGAGCGCGCCTCGACCCGTGACCGCGGCAACGGCGTACCCGGATCGGTGTCGGCGGTGACCAGGCCGTCATGAACGATGATCCGGCTTGCCCACCCGGCGTCCGAGACGTTCTGCGGGACGTTGCCCCAGATGCCGTCGAGAACCTCCTCACTGGCGATGGACCGTTCGGCGAAGGCACGCAGCGCTCCCGCGAGGCTCGTGCCCGGCACGTACAGGCGGGACCGCCCGTCCAGGGCGAGTGCCAGGTCAACGGACGGGTCACCGCCGAGGCCACCGACATGCAGCGGGGTCTCCAGCCGCAGCCAGCCGCGCACCCGCAGGCGCCGCACCATCGGCCGTCCGGTCCGTGCCGCCGGTGTGTCCACCTTTGGTTGGCTCATCTCGTCACGTCCTCGAGGGTGTCGGCGTGGTTGGCCGCGGCCCCGGCGCGGTGCGCGGCCCGGCGGTGCGCGGTCAGGCAGGCCGTGACCAGCGTGCGAACGGCTTCGGCCCACAGTTCGGTGTCGGCACGCAGCCGGTCGGCCCCGCCGTCAGTCATGATTAATGTGTCCGCCACGCTCTGGGCGGATCCCGGGCCGAGGCGCAGCTGCGGCCACACCTCGGATTTTTTCGTGAGCAGCTGGGTGACTTTCGTACGGACCGGAACCGGCCAGCGGTCGGCCGACAGCCGCTTCAGCCAGTAGGCGATCTCGTCGCCTTCCTCCAGCCGGGTCAGGACGTCGCGCAGCCCGCCGAGCTGGGTCGGATTCACCCCGCCGTCCGTGCCGTTGGTCGTGAGACCGAGGATCTTGCCGCGCCCATCACTGGTGGCGGCAATGGCGGCCGCCTCCCGTTGGATGTGCGCCCGCCACGCCTCCCGCTCGATGAGCTGCGCCATCGCGTACGCGACCTTCTCCCGCGGCGGGACGAACGGCGTCGCGGACCCACCATCGGGGCCTGGCCGGCTGCCGCCGTCCGATGTGCCGCCGTCCGATGTGTCGTCGTCGAGGCGGCCGGGCCGCAGCACCAACAGCGGGTCGTTGACAGCGAGCTGGCCGAACCCCTCGGCGGTGCGTTCACCGATCCCGGCGGCCTGTACGGCGGCCAGCTTCTCCGGGGATGGCGGCGGGTCGGCGGTGAAGGTCAACACGCTGCCCGCGGCGAGCCCCAGCAGGGTCGGACGAGGCCGGCCCCAGGCGCGCTGCCACGATTCGGCCCGCCGGGTCGCGGTAACCCGCCGCAGCAGGCCATCCGAACCATCCGACGTGTCCGCTGCGAGGGTGAGTGACACGCCCAGTGCGGCACCGAGCTGCTCCGCGAACACGACGGGGTCGGTGGACGGGCGTAGCCGCTTGTCGCGGATCAGGAGGTCCGACAGCAGCCAGACGATGATCGTCGAGGTGTCGCCGAGCCCGGCCGCGCCCGTGCTGGTCGTCGCCCACGCTGCCGGTGGCCCTTCGACGGTCACGCTGACCTGCCCGTAGTCGTCCTTCGCGGAGCGGCCGAGCGCCCAGGCGCCCGCCAGCGCCGCGTGAGCGCCGTCGGGCAGCAGGCCTGCGCGCACCCTGACCTGCGCCCGCAGCACGGAGCCGGCCGCGAGCGCCTGATAGGTGTACAGGCCGACCAGCGCGGAGGTGGGCCGCTGCTGGGAGTCGTCGATGACATTGTGCGTGTGGATGGTCAGCTCTGGTGTGCGAGCACTCACCGTGACCGGCTCCGCCTCGCCCGACGCGGGTGACGCGGGTGACGCGCTGACGTAGTCGTTCTTGTAGGGCTTCGCGGCGGCACCGGACTCCCGCGGATTGTCGACCAGCCGGTTCACGGCCGCCTTTTTGTCTTCCTTCGCGTGGAACCAGGTGCGCGGCAGCGGCCGGCCCCGCGTACCGTCCACGTCGACGGTCGCGTTCGTGACAACGAGATCGCCGGCACGGGCCAGCCCGGCCGGGTCCCAGCCGGGCACCGCACCCAGCCGTCGCAGGACGGCGGGCAGCAGCAGCGAGCCGGGCACGAATCGCAGCGACCGCACGGCGTTGCCGACAGCGCGGTCCTGGACGATCAAGGGCGTGTCGAGGTTCAGTCGCAGCTCGATGATCTCCCAGCCGGTCTCGCCCGAATGGTCGGGATCAGCCGAGGTCGGCGTCTCGACGCGGGCGGGAGGCACGGGCGGGGCGACGCCGTCGCGTGCCCGCAGCCAGGTGACCAGGCTGTCGAGCGCCGGCAGCGGCGGGCCGATCGCGGCTCCGGCTCCGGTGGCGGCCACCTCCAGGCGGCAGCGGCCCGCGCCCCGGCGACGCTTACCGCCGATGGACTCGACCAGGCGCGCGCCGAGGAGCAGCACCGCCGCGGCGGCCCGGCGGCCGTCGTCGTCCAGGCCCGAGCCCGTGTCCGTACCTGTGTCCGTACCGGTAGCTGTATCCGACCAGTCGGTGAGCGTGGCGGTGGCGGTCAGCTCCGCGCCGGAACGCGCCATCTGCTCGAAGCGGAGGAACTTGTCCGCGGCCCGTCCGGTATACGGATCGATCTTCACGCCGGGGCGGACGAAGGTGGCCGCGTCGCGCAGCGCGCGCCGTCCGGCCGGTCGCAGCGCGGCGCAGAGCGCCGCCGGGTACCGGGCCGGGCGGACAGACACCGCAGCCGGGCGCGGCTCGTGCCGCGCGGGTTGGTCGGCGCCGGTCAGGACTGGTTGGCTACCGAAGAGGAAGTCGACCCAGGCATGCCAACTGTGAGCTGGCTCGTCGACGGCCTCGGCTGAGGCTCCGGCTGAGGTTCCGGCTGAGGTTCCGGCTGAGCCGTCGAGCGCGGCGGCGACCAGCTCGCAGGCGTCCCGCCAGACTCCGGTCAGGGTCTTGCCGGGCACGAACGGCAGGCCGTCGTGGTCGGTGTTGACCAGCTTGTCGATCCCGCCGGGGATGCCCAGGCCCGTGCCGCAGTGCCAGTCACTGTCCAGGTGCAGGGTCAGCCGCAGGGCCAGCTCGCCCGCCGTGGTTGTTCTCGTCATGCCGGAATCCCCCTTGTCTCTTGCCTGCTTGCCTCCCGTGTGCGACCCGCCTTGACCTCCTGGTTGTGCCGGTCCGGCAGGTCTCCCATCAGACGGACCGCGTTCATCGCGTCGAGCAGGCCCGTCACCGGCGGTTCGGCGATGTCGCACGGCTGGCCGCTGTCCAGACCGCGCGCGCTTATACGCCAGAACAGTGATGCCGTCTCCGGATCCACGGTCGGGCCGTCCGGCGGGCCTGCGGTCAAGCCGTCCGGGGCGGAACCGTCCGCGGCGAAAAGGGCGAGCCCCCGATCGTGATAATCGTGATAGTGGCGAAGCAACTGGCGGAACCGGCCGTCGGCTACGTCCCGCCCGGAGAACAACGCCTCTCGCAGGTCGTGCATCTGGTTGGTCGGCAGTTTGCGTTCACCGGATTCCTGCGCGCTGTCGGGTTCGTCGACAGTGTCGATCAGCGCCGCGGCCCGCCGGATGAGGTCGTCCCAGTGGCGGCCCCGCGTCCACGGTTCGCGCATGTCGCGGGTGACGATGTAGGGCTGGGCGTACAGCAGGGCACGCAGCTTCGGCCGCTTTTTGGCGTCAGGCTCGGCCGCGAGGTCGGCGGCGCCGGGCGGGACCCGCATGCGTTCCCGCAGATGCTCCGGGTCGCTGCCCCCGCTGTCATATTGGACGTGGAAGGAGAACGCGGACGCCCGTGGTCGTGGTCGTGGTCGCGTCCTGTCCGACGGCTCCGCGGTCCGTGAGCCTTCGGCCTGTTCATCACCCAGCGAGTACCGCTTGACGGTCTTCTTCGCTTCCTTGGTCAGTTCCTCGGCCAGGTCGTAGGCGGCGGAGAACGGGAAGTGCGGCTTGACGACGGCCACCCCGGCGCACGCGGTGAGCCCGCCGCCCAGCACATCCTTGTTACGGGTCTCCTCCTCGAAGGCGGTGAGATACGCCTCGGTGAAGGCCAGCGAAATGGAGCCAGCGCAGATCACCGTGAGGTCGTCCCCGCCGAGAACCAGCGGCAGGACGGGCATGGCGCCGGCCACGTCATGCCCTGGGGGGAGAACCCGTTCGCAGTGCTCCAGCGCCTTTGTGAAGGCGGCGACCGTGCATTCCTGAACGGCCACCGAAAACGGGCCGAGGGCATCGGCGTACCGGTCGCTGGGTGTTTTCCGGTCGGTGTCGTCGACGGCTGAACCCGCGGACAGTTGGCCGTCGGCCGGCGCGCCCTCGGGCCTGTTGCCGAGATCCGTGATCAGCTGGCCGAGGCTGTTGCCGTCCGCGTGGATGACGGCGACCCAGTCCGGAACCTCCTCCAAATGGTCCGCGACCTTCTCCAGCGCATCCTTTGAGATGTGCGCGTACCGGGCGAGTCGGGTGAACCCGGCGTCCTGCGCGGCGCGTTTGGCCTGGCTGGGACGCGACCGGGGCTGGCGGGACCGCGGGCCGCCACCCTCAAAGACCACGTCGTGGGCGGGCAGGCCGCTGGCGGCGCACTCGTCCACGATCGGGATGCGTAGGAACCGGCTCGTCGCTCCGGGCCGGCCGCTCTTGACCAGTGGCAGCGATTCGTGGGCGTCGCGGCACCGCCTGGCCAGCATGCTGATGGGCAATTGTCCCTCCTCTTCGTGGACGCCGGCCCAGTCGAAGCACTCTCCGACGACACCGCACACGTCCAGGCCCGGGGCGGCCCGCAGCGCCCGTGCGGTGACCTGGCTCACCAGCGCTTTCCCTCTTTCCCGGTCGCGGACGACGATCTTGGCGCTGCCGGCCGCGTTCACCAGCAGCTGCGCGGGCTGGCCGTTGCTGATCCGCCAGTCCAGGTTGAAGCCGCTGAACTCGGTGGTCAGCGCGTCGCACACCCACTGCCGAAGGCCGTCGATGAGCTCGGACGCGCCGACGTTCTCGCGCCGTTTGGTGGTCTCGAAGATGAATGCCTGGTTTCCCGACGTCTCGATGAGGACGACGTGGCAGGTGAGGCCCATCCGGTGTCCTTTCTGTTCCCCCGAAACAGGGCGTGAACGCTAACCACGTCAGTGGTTCGTGCTTACACCCACCTCTGACGGATGAGACAGACTGTCGGTCCCAGCCGTGGCCCGCTCGCGGCGGCGGGACCGACAACCCCCCGTGCCCGTTACTGACGGATGACGGCCTCGACGACCGCGAAGACCTCGTCCGGGGTTAGCGCGCTGCGGGAACCGTCGGGATGGCGGGGCGCCCCGCCCACGGAGGTACCGCCACCCCAGCCGGGTTCACGGGCCGCCAGCGCGGCGAGGATCGTCCCCGGCTCGTTCGCCGGGCCGACCGGGAAGCGGTCGACGAGGTCGCTGCGCCGCCCGATCGTGTAGACGATCGAGGAGTCCGGTAGCCGCCGCCACAGCACCGCGCGGGTGTGTCCGGCCGCGTAGACCGGGTCGAAGCCGTCACCAGCGCTGGTGGCCATCACCCAGCCGGTGCCGGTGTGGGTGACAGTGAAGGTCGGCTCCCGGCGGGTCGGCGCGGCAGGCCGCTCGTTCGTCGCGGGCACGCGGGTGATCAGCTCGGCGATTGCCGTGACGCAGCCGGCGAGCACCCGCGCGGGGTCACCCACCGGGGCGTGCCGGCGCGGCAGCGGGACGCTCGCGGCGAACTCGGCGAGCAGCGCCGGATCGGCCACCGGGTAGGCGGGGCCGTGCGCGTCCCGGCTGCCGACGGTCTCCACCAGCGCCCGGACACGCTGGGCGTGTGCGGGCGCGGGGGCGGACGCGGGGGCGACCCATGCGGGATGAGCCAGCAGCGCCACCGCGAGCGCGGTGTCGGCGTCGATGTCGTTGACGTAGACGGTGTAGGCGCTCGGGTCGAGCCCGAGCAACAGCGCGTCCAGCACCTGCCGGCAGGTCGCCGAGGTCACCAGCCGTACGCAGTCGCCGTGGTGGTCGAAGCTCAGCCGGTGCCCGTCGAGATCGAGTTGTGGTCCCTGCACCAGCCCGTCCAGCGCGATGCTGTAGGGGGGCAGCTCGCGCAGCGGCACGACCCGGCCAAGGGCCACCACCACCCGCACAGCACCGATCGTCACGGTGTGCTCGCCGTGCTGGTCCGTCGCCCCGTCGCTCATTATCTGCCGCCTCCCGATCCGGCGCCGTCCCCCTGACGGCCGCCAACACCATCTCCTGACGGACGTGCCTGGCGGTGCGGGTATCCCCGCTACGGCGGTGAATCTTCACGCTGTCATCCTTGCGCCAGGGGGGAGCGGACGGATGCGGCCCAGAGGCCGGTGGCTCGTCCGTCAGAGACCCGTGGAGGATCGATCGCCGTCCACGGAAGGTGAAAATGACAATCATCAGTGAACAGCCGTCAACAGGCGCCGGTCATGTGCTCGTCCACATGGTCGGCGCCGCCGATCTCGGCACCCGTCCCGGGCCAGAGTTCACCAAAAAGCTCGACGAGCTGGTCGCGGCGGACCCGTCAGAGGCGGCCCGCATGTTGACGGAGAGCGCCGACCCACGGCGCCCGCCGCTGGTGGCGGTGTTCGCGGCTGGTGCCCCACACTACGACCGGGTTGTTTTCGTCGTGACCAGGCCACAGGCCGGTCCGGCCCCTGACGAGAACTTCACCCGTCCGCTCGGCGCGGCGATAAAAGAACGGTTGGAATGTGAGGGCCTGTACGGCGTCCGCTTCCAGCCGGGTGCCGTTGAGCTGCTGGAGGTCAGCGCTCCGCACATGTCCGGCGTCCGTGCGGCAATTCGTGACCGTCTATTGACGATGCGTGCGGACGGGGTGATACCCGCGGTCGACCTTCCTTTTGGGGGAGGCGCGACCAACGGCGCGTTCGGACTGGTGGCCGGCATTCTCGAAGCCAATGTGGAGCCGCGGCTCGTTCTGTCTCTCGCTGGCGGTGGCGTGAAGCGGATCCGGCTCAGCCAGCAGCTGCCCACCGAAAACGCTGATCGCTGGCTCGTTCGGCACCGGTTCTATTCACCTATGCTCAAACGCGATCCGGACAATGCTGATTTCTGGCAGGATCGGTTGAATCGCCAGATCCTTGTGACCGAGACCACGTACGGCTCGGCGGTGGACCTCGCCCGGGTACTCCTGGAACGGATCGACCGGGATGAGGCGATCGACGGTTTTCTCTTCCGTGCCTGGCTCGAAGCCTATGTACGGGCTCTCGCCGTTCGGGATAACGCCGGGATCACGGACGGCACACTGTGCGAACGTCTTGACAAGATAATCAAGGGGCGCTTCGAACGGCCGAAGAAATGGTCTCCTACGGAGATCTGCGACCTGTTGAAGGAGTGTCGTAGCCGAAAATTTCCCGTTGATGCGCTTACCGTGTTGGCCGATCCAGAGATCGGGAATGCTGAAGGCGCTGCTAACAGCCTTGCGCATGGTGGCGCATCCAATAGCGATAGCATCCGCCAGTTTCTGCGGGATCGAGGTGATCTGCCGCTCGTTGATGAGGAGATAGAGGGCCTCGGTTATGCACGGTGGCCCTATCTCGGTGACAAACGTGAACTTATCCTCATCGCGATGGGTAGTACCGACCAGGTCGAGGGCGACAACCCGCCGACGCCTCGGTTGGACGCGCTCATCGACTGGATGCGAGGGGACGACGTCGAACCGGTGATCCGGATCGTCGTCTCCGCGGAATCTGCGCTTGTCGGTCGGCTGTGGGAGGAGAAAGCGCGGGCCAAGAATGTTGACTGTCGGGTTCTGCTGGAATGCGGCATTAATTTTGATGATCTTGAATGGATTCGATCGAATGTTCAGGAAGCCCTTGCCGCCGAAGGCAATCTTGATGCGGTCGATAAAATCCACATCGCTGTGGGGCCGGGACCGAAACCGCAGATTCTTGCGCTTCTGCTGGCCGGTCTTGAATGGGCTTTGCGGGCAGCCTGCCCGGCCCGTCTGGTCGAGCTGCGGCGTAAGATGAGAAATCCTGTGCCCGCTCTGGATGAAACATATATAGATGTTGACCCAGATGCGGTTCTCAACCGTGTCATCGGTGACTCCGGACTGGCCGAGGTGGCGGTTTCCGCACTTGAGTGCCTGGATACTAGCGCCGCGGCCACACTGCTCGACCGGGGGTCGCCGAGGCTGCGTCCGCTCGCCGTCCGGGTGAGAAGGTTGTCACTTGTCCTGGCATGCGGGCAACGGTCGGCTGATGGCGATGCGGAAAGTGGTATCGAACCGGATTGGCTCGCCTCCATCGGGATTGCTGATTACGAAAATGCGTCGCTTCTGCTGCTGCGGGCCCGGCTCAAACTTGTCCAGACGCTTGCCGACAGCGATCTATGGGGTTGCGCGATGCGTGCCGCGGTCCTCTGCGAAGGGACGCTGGGTAAGAATGGCGACACTGGATGGTACACGCTAAAAAATAAAAAAAATGCGCAGTATATTCTTGCGGCCTATTATCTTAATGAATACCGCAACGACAGTCCAGCAGTACACGGCAAGGAGAGGAAAGAGAGGGCCGACCGTAGAAAGGAGGCTCCCAAACTGCCGCCGTTGCGTGACTGCCTGGAGGATCTGTGCAAAGGCCTGAGTGAGCACGTGATGGTGAACGGGCAGGGGCTGCCGGACACCTGGGACAACGTGCTGGTCGATGAACTCGAGTCGCTCAAGAGGGAGCTCGGGGCGTTCATCGCGTCGGGCTGAGCCGTTGCGCCGGCCTGAGGCCGCCTAGTCTCCGGTGCGGCGTCAGGTCAGGGGCGGACCCAGGTCCGTGGGTCGGCGGTGACCTGTTCGCCGCCGGCCATGTCCTTGACCTCGTGCGGCTTGCCGTCCTCGAAGGGGGGGAACCAGACGAACGGGATGCCCTTGCGGGAGGCATAACGGATCTGTTTCCCCAGCTTGTCGGCCTGGTGGTAGACCTCGACGTTGTAACCGCGGTTGCGCAGCAGGGCCGCGGTGGCGCCCGCCTCGGCGCGGCGGGCGTCGCTCGGGATGACGACCAGCACGTCGCTGGGGCAGCTCGGGCCGGTGCGCAGGCGGCCTTCGGCCACGAGCTTAGCGAAGATCCGGGTGAGCCCGATGGACATCCCGATCCCGGGCAGGTGCCGGCGGATGAAGGAGCCGGCGAGGTCGGCGTACCGGCCGCCCGAGCAGATGCTGCCGTAGTCGGGCCAGTCGACGAACTTTCCCTCGTAGACGGTGCCGGTGTAGTAGTCCAGGCCGCGGGCGATGGAGAGATCCGCCACGACGCTGCCCGCAGGCAGGTCCGACAGCTCGGCCAGGACGAAGGACAGCTCGTCGAGGCCTTCGGCCAGCAGTTCGGAGGTGACACCGAGACGGCGGATGTCATCGGCGACACTCGCGTCGCGGCCGCGGATGTGGGCGAGATCCAGACAAGACCTGATCTGTGCGGACGTCAGCTCGAGGCGCGTGGCAAGCAGCTTCTCGACGCCGGCCGCGCCCACCTTGTCAATCTTGTCCGCGATCCGGATGACGGCGAGCGGATCGTCGATGCCCAGGCCGCGGTAGAAGCCCTGTAGCACCTTCCGGTTGTTGATATTGATCGACCAGGCGGGGATGTCCAGGCCGGTCAGGATCTCGTGAATGATCCGGGGAAGCTCGGCGTCGAAGTGCAGCGGAACGTGGTCGACGTTGATGACATCGATGTCGCACTGGGTGAACTCGCGGTAGCGCCCCTCCTGCGGGCGCTCGCCCCGCCAGACCCGCTGTATCTGGTAGCGCTTGAGCGGGAAGACCAGGTCGTTGAAGTGCGCGGCGACGTAGCGGGCGAACGGCACGGTCAGGTCGAAGTGCAGGCCGAGCCGGGCATCGCCGTCGCCGCCGTCGGCGATCTCAGCCTGGAGCCGGCGCAGCGTGTAGACCTCCTGGGACGTCTCGCCCTTGGCCAGCAGAACCTCAAGGGCCTCGACGGACGGGGTCTCGACCGAGCAGAAGCCGTAGCGCTCGAACCCCTGGCGGATCTCGTCGAGCCAGCGCTGCTCGACCAGCCTGACCTCCGGCAGCCATTCGGGGAACCCGCTGACCAGCGCGGGTCGGACGAGCTGCTCGTCGCTCATCGAGAACTTCTCTCCTCTCGCGGCGCCGTGCTTCTGGCACGGTACGCAGCCCGTACCGTATCCCGCGCATGATGATCGGCGGGACTGGCCGCATGCGGGTGGCTGGGGGCAGCTGAGGGCGGGTATCCGGCCGGACCGGGACGTCCGGCATCCCCGCAGCGCCGAATGTCAACACGCCCAGCGCGGTCGCTGCCAATCCCAGATTTTTTGGCTACTCTGTGTATTGGAATTTGCACGATGTGTGATTAAATATGCTGCCCACCACAAGGAGGTCGTTGATCGAATGCTTACTTTCGGTCATTTTCTTGAGCTGTTCTTCCGCAACTTCTCGTCCCTGGTGAACCTCGCCGTTCCCGGTGGTTTCTAGCCCACGTCACCTCTTGATTTCCTGAGGCCGCCGGCCGCGCGTGAAGAGTTATGATCGCGCGGCCTTTGGTCTGGCCGCTCCTTCACAGCCGCGGGCGGCCGGCCGTTCACGACAGCGCGAACTTAGAGCGCCCGGCAATAGGGGCGTGGATCAAGGAGCGGGGCTGGGGTGCGTGCATCGCGAGGCGGCGGAGGGAGTCACCGGAGGTGTTGGGTGGCGACCGACGAGCCGGGGTACCCGTGCATCGCGCAGCGATGGATGGGGAGCGATGCGGTGAGGTGCGTGCCCCAGCCCCGCGACGCCGCGTCCCCTATTGTCGGTCGCTCTTAGGCAGATCGAAGTGCTCGCGGATCTCGGCCTGTACGTCGACGGCCTGATGCCGGGCGTCGATGACCGCCACGTACTCCTTACGCTGGAAGATCTCCATCACCGGCCGGGTCTTCTCGTGATATTCGCGAAGGCGGACCCCGAGGGCCTCGGGGTTGTCATCCGAACGGGTCAGCAGCTGGCCGCCGCAGACGTCACAGGTGTCCGCGGCCCGCGGGCGGCTGGCGATGAGGTTGTAGTCCAGCCCGCACCGTGAGCACAGCCGTCTGGCGAGCACTCTGCGGTAGACCTCCTCATCGGGGAGATCCAGGTAGATCACGCCGTCGATGTCGTAGCTTTCCAGGAAGAACTCGGCCTGGCGGGCGTTGCGCGGGAAACCGTCGATGATGAATCCGTAGTTCCAGTCGTGGCTGGCGAGGCGTTCGCGGACGACAGATTCGACCAGATCGTCCCCGACCAGGTGGCCGCTGGCGACGATCCGTTTGACCTGGGCACCCAGTTTGGTGTGACTCTGTACGTTCCAGCGAAATATGTCACCCACACTGATATGGACGAGATCAAGCTCATCAGCGAGCATTTTCGCCTGTGTGCCCTTCCCGCTTCCCTGGACGCCCATGATGACGAACTTGCGCACATCCAACCTCCGGCCATACCTGGTGTCAGCCGTCACGATAGTCGCCGGATGCGTCGGCGCGGGTGTCCTGGATATTGGCAGGCAGCAGGGCGCCAGCGCGAACGCGGAACATCTGTGATCGGGCATGAGCGCGTGATCGGGCGCGGGTTTGTGATCGGGCACGGCGAGCAGAACGGAGGACGAGATGGATCCGGTGACGTTGTCGGTGCTGGCGAGCGCGCTGGCCGGTATCGCCGAGGAGACGGGGACCCTGCTGGTCCGCAGCGCCTACTCGTCCAACATCAAGGAACGCCGGGACTGCTCCGCCGCCCTGTTCGACGCGGCTGGGCGGATGGTCGCCCAGGCCGCCCATGTTCCGGTGCACCTCGGCGCGATGTACGAGTCGGTGCGTGCCGTGTCCGAGCGCGGTGCCGCGCCCGGTGACGTGTGGGTGCTCAACGACCCGTTCACCGGGGGGAACCATCTGCCCGACATCACCCTCGTCTCGCCGCTGGCGGCGGAGGGCGAGATCATCGCCTATGCCGCGACCCGCGCGCACCATTCGGACGTGGGCGGGATGCGGCCCGGGTCGATGCCGGCCGACTCGCGGGAGATCTACGCGGAGGGCCTCATCATCCCACCGGTGCGGCTTGTCGCCGACGGCGTGTGGCAGGCCGACATCCTTGAGTTGATCTGTGCGAACTCCCGGACCCCCGAGCTGCGGCGGGGCGACCTGCGCGCGCAGGCCGCCGCGAACCGGCTCGCCGGCATCCGCCTGGCCGGGCTGGTCGAACGCCGCGGCCTGCCCGTGGTGCTGGCGGCGTTCACCGAGGTGCTGGCCTATGGCGAACGGCGGAGCCGAGCAGTGATCGCGGGTCTGCCGGCCGGCCGGTACACCGCTGCCGGCGAGGTCGAGGGTGACGGCGCGGGGGACGACGACATCCCGATCCGGGTGACCGTGACGATCGAGGGGGACGCGCTGACCGTCGACTTCGCGGGAACGGCGGCGGCGGTACCCGGCAACGTGAACTGCCCACGCGCGGTCACCCGGTCGGCCTGCTGTTTCGCGTTGCGGGTGCTGCTACCCGACGACGTCCCGGCCAACGACGGCACCTACGCGCCGCTCACGGTGCTGACCGAGCCCGGGTCGCTGGTGGACGCGCGCCGGCCCTCGGCGGTGGTCGCCGGCAACGTCGAGACCTCCCAGCGGATCGCGGACACGGTGCTCACGGCTCTCGCCCAGGCCGTCGCCGCCCAGCCGGCAACGGCGGGCTCGCGGGCGAGCCTGCCCGCGCAGGGCCAGGGCACGATGAACAATGTGGTCATCGGTGGGCGTGGGTGGACGTACTACGAGACGTTGGGCGGCGGCCAGGGCGCGTCCTCGCGCGGACCGGGGCCGTCCGGTGTGCACGTCGGGATGACCAACACCCTGAACACTCCGATCGAGGCGCTGGAGCTGGAGTACCCGATGCGGGTCGAACGCTACGAGCTGGACCCGGCCACCTCCGGGCCGGGGCTGCACCCCGGTGGCGCCGGGCTGGTGCGGTCGATCCGGGTGCTGGAACCGGCGACCTTGTCGCTGCTCACCGATCGCCGCCGGCATGCGCCACCGGGCGCCGCTGGCGGTGGGCCGGGCGGGATGGGCCGTAACGAAGTGGACGGTGCCGCGCTGGCGCCCAAGACGAGCCTTGAGCTGACTGCCGGCGCGGTCGTCACGATCCGTACCCCCGGCGGTGGTGGGTGGGGGAACCGGGAGGCGTCGCCCCCACCCGGCGCGACCGCGCCGCGGTGACCCTCCGCCCGGCATGCGGTTATGGTTTCGCCATGTCAGTAACGAAGGCGGTGATTCCGGCTGCGGGGCTGGGCACCCGGTTCCTGCCCGCGACCAAGTCCCTTCCCAAGGAGATGCTGCCGGTCGTCGACCGGCCGGCCATCGAGTACGTGGTGGAGGAGGCGTCGCGTGCTGGTCTGCGAGACGTCCTGCTTGTTACGAGCCGCACCAAAAAGGCGATAGAGGACCATTTCGACCGGGAGGCCGAGCTGGAGGCCGCCCTGGAACGCAAGGGCGACACAGCCCGCCTGGACAGGGTCCGCGCGTCCGCCGGATTCGCCGAGGTGCACTCCGTCCGGCAGCAGGCGCCGCGCGGGCTCGGGCACGCGGTGCTGTGCGCGGCCGCGCACGTCGGTCACGAGCCGTTCGCCGTGTTGCTCGGCGACGACCTGATCGACGAGCGTGACCCGCTGCTGGTGGAGATGCTCGCGGTCCGGCAGCGTTTCGGGGGAAGCGTCGTAGCCCTGATGGAGGTACCTGAGGATCTTGTCTCCCTGTACGGGGTCGCGACGGTTGACCCGGCGCCCGTCACAGCCCCCGCCGGGGACGCACCGGCCGCCGGTTACCAGACGGTCCGCATCCGGGACCTGGTGGAGAAGCCACCGGCCGCCGAGGCGCCCAGCAATCTTGCGATCATCGGCCGGTACATCCTGTCACCGTCGATCTTTGCCGTGCTGCGGGAGACACCACCCGGCCGCGGGAACGAGATCCAGCTCACCGACGCGCTGCGGACGCTCGCGACGCTCGGTGACGATGCTGGTGAGCCCGTCCACGGGGTGGTCTTCACCGGGCGTCGCTATGACACCGGTGACCGGGTGGACTATCTCAAGGCCGTGATCAGGCTCGCCTGTGAGCGGCCGGACATCGGCGCGGAGCTGTACCCGTGGTTGGAGGAGTACGTCTCCTCCGGGGGGCCCAAGGCTGAGCCTGCTCGGTGATGAAATCGGTGGACGAGCATGTCGCCGGCATCCTCGACGCGATCGTCCCGCTGCCACCGCGGCCATTGCCGCTGCGGTCCGCCCACGGCTGCGTGCTCGCGGCGGGCCTGCACGCGGCTTCCGCCCTGCCCGGGTTCGACAACTCGGCCATGGACGGATACGCCATATACGCCGCGGACGTCGTCGGCGCCAGCCCCGATCGGCCGGTCACCCTGCCGGTCACCGGGGATATCCCGGCGGCGGCGGGCACACCGTCGCCGGTGGCGCGGGGCACCGCGGCGCGGATCATGACAGGCGCGCCGCTGCCGCCCGGCGCCGACACCGTCGTCCAGCTTGAGTGGACCGACGGCCGGATGGACCGGGTGACCGTGACGCGTGCGCCTGTACCCGGTCAGCACATCCGCCGCGCTGGCGAGGACGTGGCCGCGGGCGATCTGGTCCTGCCCGCCGGGCGGCTGCTCGGCGCGGCCCAGCTCGGCCTGCTGGCCGCGCTCAACGTGGCGACGCCGGTTGTGCATCCCCGTCCCCGAGCCGCGGTGCTGTCGACCGGCAGCGAGCTGGTCGAGGTGGGGGAGCCCCTCGGCCCGGGGCAGATCGTCGACTCGAACAGCCACGCGGTGGCGGCGGCGGCGCGCGAGGCGGGCGCGGACGTACGGCGGCTTGCCGGTGTCCCGGACTCCCCGGCCGCGTTCGCCGCGGTTTTCGCCGACATCCTGGCCGGGGCCGACGTGGTGATCACTACTGGCGGGGTGAGCGTGGGCGCCTTCGACGTGGTGAAACAGGTTCTCGCTGGGCCGGGGAAGGTCCGTTTCGAGTCGGTGGCCATGCGGCCCGGGATGCCGCAAGGGTTCGGCGTGATCGACGGGGTGCCGGTGTTCACGTTGCCGGGCAACCCGGTCAGCGCGCTGGTGTCGTTCGAGCTGTTCGTCCGGCCCGCCTTGCTGCGGCTGCGCGGGCTTGCGTCTGTGCGGCGCCCGACGCTGGTGGTCACCACCGCCCACGAGCTGCGCTCGCCCCGCGGCAGACGTTCCTATCTGCGGGCCCGGTTGGCCGCGTCTGATGCCGGACGGCCGCCGGTCGCCCACGTGCTGGGCCTTCAGGGCGCGCATCAGCTGTCGGCCCTGGCGGTCGCGGACGCGTTGCTGATCGTCCCTGAGGACAGCGCCGACGTGCCCGCGGGGACGGAGCTGACAGCGCTGTATCTCGGCGGTGACCTGCCGGAGTTCGGCGGCCCGCAGTTCGGCGGCCCGGAGCGTGGTGATCCGGAACGTGGTGATCCGGAGCGCGGTGGCGACCCGGCGGTCGTGGACCCGGTCCGGACGCGGGCGCGGGCGTGAGCGAGCCGGGGCTGACCCATGTGGATGCCGCCGGTGCCGCACGCATGGTCGACGTCTCGGCCAAGGAGGTGACAGCGCGGACGGCTGTCGCCCAGGGGTGTCTGCGGGTCGCGCCGGCCGTCGTCGGCCTGCTTCGTGGCGCCGGTGTGCCCAAGGGGGACGCGCTCGCTGTCGCCCGGCTGGCCGGCATCATGGGTGCCAAGCGCACACCTGAGCTCATCCCGCTGTGTCATCCGATCGCGCTGTCAGGGGTCCAGGTTGAGCTGACCGTTTGTGATCATGGTGTCGAGATCACCGCAACCACCCGGACAACGGACCGCACCGGCGTGGAGATGGAGGCGTTGACCGCGGTCGCGGTGGCTGGGCTCGCTCTGCACGACATGATCAAGGCGGTTGATCCGGCCGCGACGCTCACCGGTATCCGGCTGCTGGCCAAGACCGGCGGGCGTTCTGGTGACTGGCACCGTTCCCCGGATGCGGATGCGGATACGGATACGAATGCCGATGCGGATGGGCCGGACGGGCCGGGCGGCGTCATCCGATGAGCCACGCGTCGGGGGTGCCGACGGGCAGCCGTGCCCGGGTGATTACCATTTCGGATCGGGTCTACGCGGGCAGTTACGTGGACCGTTCCGGTCCGTCGGCCGCCAGAGCGCTTCGCCTGATCGGTTTTTCCGTTGACGACGTGGTCGTCGTCCCCGACGACCGGTCGGCGATCGTGACCGCGCTGGAGGCGGCCGTCGCGGCGGATATCCACCTGATTGTCACCACCGGTGGTACCGGCCTCGCGCCCAGGGACGTCACACCGGAGGCGACCCGGCAGGTGATCGACCGAGAAGTACCCGGGCTCGCCGCCGCACTGCGCGACGCCGGGCGGGCGAAGATCCCGACCGCGGTTCTTTCCCGCGGCATCGTCGGTGTCCGGGGCGACACGCTGGTGGTGAACCTGCCGGGCTCGGCGGGCGGTGTCGCGGACGGCGTGGACGTGCTGGCTGGGGTCGTCGGGCATGCCATAGCCCAGATACGCGGCGGCGGTGATCATTTTTACGCCGATCCGGGCGCCGCGGACCGGGGGCCGGGAGGGCCGGGATGAGGGCACCCGGGTGGCCGGCAAGTCTGGCCGACGGAGCGGTGGGGGTACGTCCGCTGCGGTTGCGTGAGGCTGTTACCTGGGTCGATATCCGGGTGCGTAACGGTGACTGGCTCGCGCCGTGGGAGGCGACTCCGGCGATGATGCCTGTCACGGCGGACGCGTGGGCGCAGCGCCAGACCATAGGGGTCTACAACCGGATGGTGCGGCGGCTGCGTCAACAGGCGCGTCTCGGCACGGCGCTGCCGTTCGCGATGACGTTTCAGGGGCGGCTGGTGGGGCAGGTCACCGTCTCCACGATTGTTCGTGGTGCGCTGAACAGCGGGCATGTCGGCTACTGGGTTGACCGCGGGTATGCCGGGCGCGGTATCACGCCGACCGCGGTGGCACTGGTGGTGGACCACTGTTTCACCGCGGCGGCACTGCACCGGGTGGAGGCGCACGTCCGTCCCGAGAACACGGCCAGCCGCCGGGTGGTGGAAAAGCTGGGCTTCCGAGAGGAGGGGTTCCACCGGCGCTATCTGGCGATCGGGGGAGCTTACCGGGACCACATCAGCTATGCCGTCACTGTGGAGGACGCCCCAGAGGGGTTACTGAATCGCTGGCGTGGCATCCGCGCTTCACAGAGCTGAGAGTAACCAGTCGGATATCGTTTCTTGGCTTCAGGTAGTCACACGATTGCTGTTGCGTGCTGTTGCGTGTGATGGTGACCATCTGGAGGATGTGGTTGTCACGGTTTGTCAGTCCAATAAGATCCTTTTGTGCTGCGGGGGCGAGTCGTCATAAGAGCGCCCGGCAATAGGGGATTGGATCAAGGAGCGGGGCTGGGGTGCGTGCGGCGCGAGGCGACGGAGGGAGCCACCGGAGGTGTTGGGTGGCGACTGACGAGCCGGGGTACCCGTGCATCGCGCAGTGATGGACGGGGAGCGATGCGGCGAGGTGCGTGCCCTGGCCCCGCGACGCCGCGTCCCCTATTGCCGGTCGCTCTAAAGGTGACTGACCTTACTGCTGTCTTACGGTGACTGCGATGTTGCCGGATGTAAACGTGGTACGCATCGCGATAGTGCGACACGCGGGCTTCAGGTCGGTGACCAGACGGTATTCCCTCACTAACGTTCCTTAACACCGCTGGCTGCGTGAGACTTTTCATGATCGCGCCGCTTGGGCCTCACCGCATTTCGGCATGGCTGGCTTGCGAGGTCCGAGCCGGCCGGCGTCATCATCGATATCCGAGTCGGCAGGAAGGCCACCGTCCATGGTCAGCTGGCCTGCGCGGCAGTCTGCGCCGTCCGAGCCGCGTGCGGGCTGTTGCGGGTTCGCGGCATGGCGCCGCCTTCCACATCCGCGGCCATGAGCGCGCTCATCTGGCTCGCGATCGTCGCGGTCTGGGGTTTCGTGCTAATCCCCATGTGGTTGAGGCACCATGACAACACGCTGGAACAGCGCTCAGCTGAACGTTTCACGATGGCCATGCGAGTCCTCGCGCTGCGGAGGGCGCCGTGGTCGGGCAGGGGGTCCGCGATGCGGCCAGGCACTTCCCGGCAGGGTGCCGACCCGGCTTCCCGACCTGCGCGTCCCGTTTTCCCGGCGGAGAGCCATCCTCCTGGCGCCAGCGCATCCGGTCACGCTATGGCTGGTCACGCTATGCCTGGTCACGCTATGCCTGGTCATGGTCTGCCTGGTCGCGCTCTGGCTGGAAAGGGCGCTGGAACCGGACGGTACGCAATGCCCGCGCCGCGGCGGAAGGCCGACGCGCAGCGGATGGCGCTGGTTCGGCTTCGCCGCCGGCGATTGTTGATCATGTTTGTCGCGGTACTGGTGACCGCGTTGCTCACCGGGTTGTTGCGTGGTCTATGGATCTTTCTCCAACTCCTGGCAGACGTCGCGTTCGTCGGCTACGTAGTCCACCTGCGCCGGGCCGCCCGAGCGGACCAACGCCTGCGAGCCTCCCGTCTGGCGCTGGACCGCCGGATCGCGGCGGAGCGGGCTGCCCGCTACGGCCGTCAGACCGCTCGCCCCAGCGCCACCGGCAGCGCGGCGGGCAGCGCGGCCGGGCCATGGGCGGCCGGCAGCGAACCGTTCCGGCTCTCCGACCCCGTCGCGGTCCATCGCGACGCCGACATCAATGATGATCTGATGAGTGCCGCCGCGGAGACGGTCGACCTCACCCAGATCGCGGCGGCTGCCGCGGCACGCGCCGGGGCAGCCGGTGTCAGCCGGCAATCGCGTGTCGTCGAAGGCGCGGTCGTCGGCAACCAGGGCGCCGACGGCGTTGGTGAGGATGTTCGTCCGGTCGACGGGCTCGTCGGCAGCGCGACGGCCACCGAGGAGAGCGTCGGGGGAGACATCGAGGGGGCCGCGCGGACCGTGGCTGGTGCCGCTGGCGACTCCGCGGACGCCGCTTACCTCGGTTACTCCCACGCCGCGACCGTCGACGCCGGATTCGAGGCCGACGGGAACGAGGATGCGGGCTGGGCCGATGCCGAGCGGGGTTCCAGCCAGGAGGCCGGGTCCGCCGGCGGCGGGCGTTCGGCGGGCCGGGCGGCGGGGGCCCGTCCGAACTCCTCCAAGCCGGGGCGGGTGCAGGTCAACCCGCCGGGGGCGCACGGTGGGCTGACCGCGGGGCCGGCGTCGGCGGCCGACCCGCGGCAGCCCGAGGCGGGAACCGAGGATCCGGACGGACTCGACGAGCTGTGGCGACGGCACGCGGTCGGCAGCTGACGGCTCGGCTGCCGGGCGCCCGCCCGATCGACGCTTGAAAAAGCGTGCTCCAGTCGTACGGCGGATGGATGTGTGCCAAAATCCACATCGTGATGGGCCACTGATGATGTCGGTGATCGCTGTTTTTGGTGGCGTCCAGATCGACAACCGAGATACCGAACCGCCTCGCTTCCGCGAACGTGATCTGCCCGACGTCGAACGGCGGACCAAGGCCGCCCTCGCGAAGCTGCGCCCACGGCTGTTGATCGGCGCGGCTGCCTCCGGAGCTGACCTGGTGGTGTTGGCCGCCGCGCGGTCGGCAGGGCTTGGCGTGCGGGTGGTGCTGCCGTTCGATGTCGACACGTTCCGGCGGACGTCGGTCCACGGCCGTGGAGCTTTCTGGTGCGCCCGGTACGACCAGCTGATCGGCTCGTTGAAGCCGTGTGAGCTGGAGATCCTCGGTGAGGTCGAGGACGACGCGGTGTACCACCGCACGAACACCCGCCTGCTCGCGCGTGCCGTACAGCTGCGGCGGACACCCGCTGAGGGCATCGTCGCGCTGGTATTGCGTCCGGTCGTTTCGCACCGCGCGTCGGTGACCGACGATCTGGTGGACAAGGCCAGGAACGCGGGCCTGCCCATTATCGAAGTGTCTACTTTCGGCTGACCGGAACAGCCCGCCGGCGGCCCCGCTCGGGCACCCTGGCGCTTGGTCCCCGGGACCTCCGGCGGCCCTGTGGCGGGCGATGGCCGGAGTTGTGTGTGGCCTGTTGGCCGTATCGACAGCGGCACGTACAGCCTGTGCATAATGGGTACGTGACCATCCGCGCGCCGCGCATCCCCGGGCTGTTTGCCGGGGCTGTGACGCGCGTCCGCGCGGGGGCCTGTTGTCGGTGCCCTCGCGTGCGCTGACGTCCGCATTGCCGTCCCGGCGTCCCTGACCTGTTCATCCGGTCGCGCGCGAGGGGTCATCGTCGGAGAAGCCCGGTTGCTTCCGGCTGGCTTGTGTAGATCAAACGACATGTGGGCGATGCGTCCCCAGATGCTCGCCTGAGGCTCACTCGGGCATATGGTCCGCGGTCGCCGTGGGGCCATCCCGGCTGGCGTCGTTTATTTTTTCCTTTTTGTCCTTTAATTCGACATCTGTTTGTTATTTGTTTGCCATTCGGATGGCATCCGCCAGTCATTGCCGATGTGAACGCAAAGGGGCGTCACAATGAGTTATGACCTTAGCGGTCAGTGCGCCGGGATCTCCGACGATCTGGCTGGCTGGGAGTGGACGTTCGAGGAGTGGACGTTCGAGGAGTGGACCGCGCACTTGCGGGCCGCTGGCTTTCGGCTCTGCCCAGCCAGCTGCGGGGTGCCGGTGGAACTGCGCGGGCTGCGTCCGGACGGGTTCGGCTTCCATCTGCGGTGTCGCGGCGTGCGGATGACGCTGTCCGTGTTTCGTCCCGGTCGCGCGATGTGGCAGTTCCCGTACTGGGACCCGACATGGACCCCGGAGGAGGGGCTGTCACTCTGGGTAAATTATCCAGCTGATTATTCCTCCTGGGGGGGACGGGCGTTTGAGAACCGGATCCGTTCCGTATCGGATGGTGACGGCGACGGTGACGTCATCGACAGCGGTCCGGCACGCCCCGGCGTTGTCCCCGGCGGCGAGGCCGTTTTCGACCGCGCTCGTCTGTTCTTCGAGCACGAGGATGTTCCCGATCACCAGGTCGTCTTCGACGGCGGTCGGGAACGTGGCTGGCGTGGTCACGAGGCGGGTCTGCTGCGGCCGGGGGAGGCCGCGAAGCTGTTCGCCCGGCTGATGGCCGAGGCGGACGCGGCTGCCGGTGTCAATGCCGGTGTCGGCCTGGCTGTTGCGCGGCTGCCCCGCGCGAGGGTGGGTGAGCCGAGGCTGATCCCGGCCCGATGCGACTGATGCGCTGCTGCTCCCGCGCCGATATTTCTCAGCGCCGCACCAGACCTTGATCTCGTGGAGATCGCGTGGAGTGTGGCTGGGCCTGCTCGTCACGCCCATCCAGGTCTGCGGTAAGCTGCAGAAGCTCCAGGGGGTGTAGCTCAGCCCGGTAGAGCGCCTCCCTCGCACGGAGGAGGCCAGGGGTTCGAGTCCCCTCACCTCCACCACTTGGAGTGACAATGCCCTGACCTGGGCAAATAGATAGACTCTATGAGATTAGATCGTTGATCGAGTGGAGGATGCCCAGGTCAGGGCTCTGATCGTTTGGTTCGATTCCCCGAACGTACCGGCGGACCTTGGTTGCGGAACGTAGTTTCGGGGATTGGTCGGCAGCGGCATCGCAGACCTCCGCGTCGCCGGAGCGTCTGCTGCACGATGCGCCATAAAGATCTCTGTGATAGCCCGGTGAGCCGCCGTGTCACGCGGCCATTGTGTGTGGCAGCGTCGCTGGCGTTCGGGCAGCTCCCAGCTACGTGCCTGATCACGTCGGCAGATAGCGCCGATAACGCCGACGATCGCCTCGCCGGGGGGCATCGGGCAGGGTGGTCCGCTGGGTGCGGCAGCCGCTCTGCCCGCCCGGGTACGAAAGAGTGTCGACGATCAGATGCTGGCCACTCGTCGCTGACGCTTTCGCCCGCGACGGCCCGAGGGCATGTGTGCACAGGTCAGAGGTCAGAGGGCGGCTGGTCGGTTTTCCGCGGTGGCGGGTGTGGTGGGCCAGGCGGCGGTGTCGTCGCGGGTGATCGGTTGGCTGGTGACTTCGAAGCGGTGTCCGTCGAGGTAGGTGATCGTGGCTTCGACGGGGCGTCTGCTGGTGCCGCTGATCGAGATGCGGGTGAGGACGAGCAGCGGGGTGCCGCGGGAGACGCCGAGGTCGCGGGCTTGGTCGGGGGTGGCTGCGGCGGCGCCGACGCGGGGGTGCCAGGTGAGGGGGCCGTGGCCAAGGTCGTATTCGAGCCGGTCGTAGATGCCTCCGGGGCCGGTGGAGGCGGCTTCGAGGACGGTGCCGCGGGCCAGGTCAGCGGGCAGGTAGGAGTCGGCGATCTGGACGGGGTGGCCGTCAGGGCCGACGATCCGGTGGCGCTCCAGCACGTCACTGCCGATGGGGACGTCGAGGAGGCGGGCGATGTGTGGGGGAGCCGGCAGCCAGCGGCGAGTGGGTGGCGCGGTGGGTCGCCAGTGGCCGGCGGCGGCGTTGAAGATGTAGCCGAGTTCGTTGCGGCGGACCTGGCTGCCGACGTCGACGGGTTGCGGCGGCGCTGTGGGGTCGAGGACGAGGGCGCCGGATCGGTCGACGATGCGGATGCGGCCTTCGAGAGCCAGCAGGCCGAGCGCTTCGGTCAGGACACCGCGGCCCACGGAGAACTCCGCGGTCAGCTGGCTGTGGCCGGGCAGGCGGCTCCCCACCGGGTAGGGGGTGGGGTCAGCATCGAGGCGCCGGCGTAGCTCGGCGGCGATCTCCTCGTATCGGGTCATAACGGCACTCCTCGTCACTCAAACTGTACCGGTACTGTTTTCGATCTTTCGATCGGATCACTCTTCCTGTACCGGTACAGCAGACGTTACCAGCGTGTAACGCCACGACGGGCGAGGTGTTCGATGCCAGCTGATCACTACCAGGAGTCGACGTACGGCGATGCGATTGCCGACACCTACGACGACCTTTACGGCACGTTCCTCGCCGACCCTGTGCAGATCAAGGTGCTCGCCGACCTCGCCGGGGACGGCCCGGCGGTCGAGATCGGCTCGGGCACCGGCCGGGTCGCGCTCCCCCTGGCACGCGTGGGGGTGCCGGTCGTCGGGATCGATGCCTCCGGGGAGATGACCCGCCAACTGCACCGCTCGGCCGTGGCGGAGGGGCTTGCGGTCACCGCGGTCGAGGCCGACGCGGCGGCCTTCACCGTCGCCGACCCGGTCCCGCTGGTCTACGCCGTGTTCAACACGTTCTTCCTCCTCGCCGACCCTTGCCAGTTTCCTGGAGATTGCAGGGCCTCTCGTCGAGACTCACGTGAGAGCGGAGATGCCAGGCTTCGGCGTTACCTGCGGCATTCACCAAATTGACATTGGCAGAGTCTCCGTGACGACACCGCTTGTGCGCTTGGCAAATCTCGCCGAGCTAAGGGCGATGGCAGACGACTCCTTGGAAAAGATCGCTCGTTACGAGTGCATCGACGGTGAGAGCATCTATATGCAACTCATGGTCGACTGATCGGAACGGCAAGCAGCCATTGATCTAGCCGATAGGCGGCCTCGGCCGTACCGTATAATCTCGTTTCGTCGACTTGTTACTCCGAGTAGGGTGCCAGTCGACTGGCACCCGCGACGACGAGGCTGTCGACGACGCGCTGCCAGTCATGCAACAATCCTGCATCTGCCGCGGCGGGCCGGATTTCGATTAGCCATGATGTGATCAGGAAGCTACGGTTCGTGATGCCATCTGGATTAGGAAGGACGAGATCCTCGATCCATGGCATGCCAAGGCGTGCTTGCTCCGCAGTTTCCATCGACGACAGGAAGCTGAGGATCTGATCGACGCAGGTCGGGTTTCCGCGGGCGTGCGGCAGCCATTGTTTGACGACGGGCAGCAAGGTCGCGGGCTCCCACCATACTATTGGCTTGGTTTCGACCTCCCGGTAGAGGTAGGCGACTTCGCCTGCGGGATTCGGAATCAGTGCCGGCAACGCGTCGCGCGTGTACCGCCCTCCTTCAAAAGGAGTGTGACCCGATACTTTCAGCCTAATGACATAGTTGACCACGGTCGGCCACATTCTCCGCGCGGTCGCTGCACGCACCGGTGATTCCTCGGCAGCGGCTGAAAGAGCCCTCAGGAAACTGTCCAGTCGCACAGGGCTGTCTTGATAGGCAAGAATGTGCTCAAATATTGGCGTGTCGTCGCCTTCGGTGGCGATGGCGAGAAGCGCGCGCGCCGCGACCAAGGCATGGGTTCCGCGATGGTCCATGTCTTGGTCGTACGCGAGCAGCGCGCGGCGGTGCGTGGACAGGAACGCGTCGAAAAGTTCGCGGGCGACCTTTGATATGCAGATATTTGCCAGCACTGCCGGCGCGAGAGCTCGGATGGCAGGGTCGAGGCGCGAGACGTAGATGGCGTCACCAGCGGTGGCCGCGAGCGAGGCTACGACGGGGTCGCCAAGATAGACCAATGGCCGCTGGCCGGTATTCACATCCCAATCACCGAACGCACATTCTCGCATGGTTTCGGTCGATAGCTGCAAAGCTGCCTCGTGATGGCAGGGTCTGTCCTGGGGGCAGGGGATCCCCCACACGTGGTCGAGGCCTCGGGCCAGGTGTAGACGTACCTCGTGGGCGACTGCGCGCGCGAGGTTTCTGGCTGCGGCCATGGAGCGTTGGTACGTCTGCGAACTGTCACTGCCGTCGATGAGGGCTCGAAGTGCTGCGGCATTTGGCGTCAGTAGTAGGGGGAGCACTCGCGCCGCGCTGCGGTCGGCTGCCTGTTCGAAATAAGTCTCCTCGTATTCGAACCGGAGGGGTGACGCTTCGCCCTCCCCGACGCGAAGTATGATGCCAACGGCGAAGCGCAGAGCATGCTCGGGCACAGCGACGTTGTGGAGCAAGTGAGCTTCAAGTGCCACTGCGGCTACGGCTGTGGGTGTGTCCCAGCGGTCCCGCGGGCTAAGCGTGGACAGGGCCTCGTGAATGTCCTGAGCGACGGCAAGATCGGCAGTGAGGTCCTCGGCACTGATTGCTTGGGCCGTGTCTCGCTTCAGGTTGACGTGGTACCGGAGCATGAGCCGCGCTGCCTCCTGGGCACGGCCCACGTCCACGTTGACTTCCTGCAATGCCTGGACGATCTCTTTGGGAGGGTTGCTCTGGATGAGCAGGCCACCTTCGACTATCTGTGCTTCGTAGGTGTTGCGGTCGAGGCCGCTCGCCCAGGCTCGCACCGTAACGAGCTGCTCTTCGATGTCTGTAGCGTCGGCCTCGCCCGACGACTCTCTAACCAGGCTTTCCATCGTAGCGACCAGTTGTTGACCGACAAGGCGCAGCTCATCCGCACGCTGGTCATCGGCGCGCAGCACCAGGAACATGGCTGTCTCGCGAAGTGACCATTGGCGACGTTCACGGCCGGTGGGGTGATCGGGGGCCGCTGCCAGCCGCCTGGTCTCGTGGACGACGCGCGAGAACTCCTCATGCCAGATCATCGGCTCCGCGAGGTATGGATCGAGCAGTCGATCGGCGTGTTCGAGGTGGCGCACGAGCAGCCCGACGACGAGCCCAACCATCGCAAGGTTCTCGCACCCTACGAGCAGCATATCCACGATGTTGGGCAGAGGGATTCCGATGTCGATCAGCTGGTCGCATACGCGTTCCAGAGCTTGCAACGCGCTCATGCATGGATATGGTCCGACGCCGCTTCCGCGGTACCACAGCCATACATGTCCGTCGCCGATGTAGGTGCGGCGCGTCCCGGTGATGTCGAGTTCATTGTCGTACGCGGCGAGGCTGTGTCCGTTGACGGGGGCGCGGTAGGAGTCATGACCGGCGAGGACACGTGCGCGGGTGAGCGCAGCATGGTTGAGCATTCGGTTGAGTACGGCGACGCCGTTGTGGAAGTCGGACTGGAACAAGGCCATGAACGGGCCCCGGTACCAGGCTGCGAGGGGTCTTACACCGAACCCGCGGGAGTGGTGGTCTCTGATGCCGTCCTCGTGGACGCCGGTCCCGTCCTCGTCGAGGTAGTAGGCCTCAGTCACCTCTGCCAGGAAACCCCGCCGGTACATCGCTAGCGCTCGGCCGGTAAACGGCTCCTCGACCGCCGGACGCAGCCAAGCGGGCGCGTCGTTCGCAACGCGGCGAAGCACAGACTCGCCGTCTTCACTCAGATCGGGGCCGAGGAGCGCCAAGAACTCCACGGTGGTTTCATCCGTAATCTCGCGAGGCACGTCGGGGCGCCTAGGGCGGCGGCTGCGAGGGTAGCCGATCCCGGAGCGGAGCCGGCTGCGCAGGGCTGTGGTCCTGCGTTCTTCCTGGATCTCCTCAGGGGAGCGGGTGGCCCGTGCCGCGGCAGCGGTCGCTCGCTCTTCTTCCGACCGACGATCGGCCGCGGCGCAGGTAGCGATCAGCCTGTCATGCAGCCTCACCCGCAGCGGGTACCCCGTGGCTGTGTCGTCGCGGACGAGGGCCCGGAGCCAGTCGCGCAGGAGGTCTAGCACGTGGTCGCCAGCTTGCCACGGTGTCTCGTCGTCGAGCAGGAGGCGCACGAGCGGCTCGACGGCAACAATTCGGACCAGGCCGGTCTCGCCGCGAAGCCGCTGGTCCACGAGGCGACATAGCCGTTTGAGTCCGGCACCTCGATCGGCGTTCAGGTCAGCCCATGCCTCGCGCAAGATGGATACAGGGTCACCTATCGTGAGGAGAGCTTCACCTGGAACGTCAGCCCAGCGTTCACCGTGGCCGGCCTCGACGAGGTCGTCAAATGCCTGTTGTAGACGGCCGAGTCTGCCGTGCAGCGGGTTCGAAGGCGTGTCAGGCGCAGCGAGCCTCGCTTGGCAAACCAGGCGTGCCGCGCCGAGTGCCCAGCGGGGTACGCCGGCAGCGACCAGTTTGGACGTGGGGTTGTTTGACGCGAGGAGGAGGCGGGCGACCGCGTAGCGGCGCACCTCGTCGTGGGTGAACTCTGGGCCGATCTTGAAAGGGTCGTCGGGTGAGGTCCGCAACAGCCCGTCGTGCCGAAGTCCGTCGAGCGCAGCGGGATCGATCGATCCGACGACATTGAGGGCGTCACCGCCACAGAGCGCGAGGTCGGCCAGACGCAGGAGCGCGAACTGCCGGGCGTCTGGCGTGCCGCGGTCGGCCTGCTCATGGCGACGGACCAGCCCCACCCACACCTGTTGCATGGCGTCGGCTGGAGGGTCCCCGCTTTCGTGGACAGTGCTCGAACGTCACCGTCCGCCGATCTTCGAAGTCTCATGCGACCAGGAAGCGCAACAGGATCCACTACGCGCTACGGGCCGCCGGTGAACGTGCGAACGCCCTCCTGAAGTACGTCAATGGCCCTGCGCAGCGTCAGTCTCGACCCCTGGAAGATCGGCCTGATTGTGAAAGCCGCCCTCGTGATCATCCACACCGAGCACGGCTGTACCACCTGACGACCACCACACGGAGGCAGCCACGCTTAACGGCGAACTTAACCACCGTAGACCCGTATGATGCTGGCTATGGTCGGTGACAGGGCCTCGCATGTCACGCCGTTGTCGGTGGCGCGGTCGCTGCGCCTGCTCGGCGAGCATGTGTCGACCTGGCGGAAGCTGAACCGGCTGACCGCGGCCCAGGTCGCCGAGCGGGCCGGGATCTCCCGGGACACGCTGCGTGCCATCGAGCAGGGCAAGGGCACCGCGAGTACCGAGAACCTGTTCAGGGTGCTCCGCACCATTGGGATCATGGATGCCGTCGTCAGGGCCACCGACCCGTACGAGACCGACGTCGGCCGGCTACGCATGGACGAGATCCTCCCCAAGCGAGTACGGCACTGATGGCTGGCCGGGATCCTGTCGAGGTCACCGTCGAGATCGACGGGCAGGAGACCGCCGCCGGAACGCTGTGGCTTCACGACCGCGGCGGACAGAGCGCCACGTTCCGATACGCCGACGCCTACCTGACCAACCCGGCCGGATACGACCTCGACCCGGCGCTGGGCAGAGCTGCCGGCATCTTCCACACGCCGCCGGGGTCAGCCATCTTCAACGCGTTCGCCGACAGCGCCCCCGACCGATGGGGCGAGAACCTCATGAGGCGTGCGGAGCGCGAACGCGCCCGCGCCGCCAAGACCACACCTCGTGCCCTCGGCAGGGCCGACTTCCTTCTCGGCGTCCGCGACGACACCCGCCAAGGAGGTGTCAGGTTTCGCCAGCCGGCAAGCGCCACCTACTATTCGACGCGCCGGCACGCGGTCCCACGGCTGATCGACCTGGCCCGGCTCCTGCGAGCAGCCGACCGCGTCCGCACGGAGGGCGACGTCGACCGCGACCTCGCCGACCTCATCGACGCGGGTAGCTCGCTCGGCGGCGCGCGCCCGAAGGCAGCGGTGCGGGACGCGTCCGGGCGGCTCTCGATCGCCAAGTTCCCGCGTTCGGACAGCGACGAATGGGATGTGGCCGGTTGGGAGAAGGTACAACTGAGGCTCGCCCGGAGAGCGGGGCTTACCGTGGCGGAGTCGGAACTGCTCACCGTCGCCGGCCGGCACGTACTGCTCCTGAGCCGCTTCGACCGTATCGGCGCGCGGCGGCTGGGCTTCGCCAGCGCCCTGACAATGCTCGAGGCCTCCGACGGGGACCTCCGTAGCTACCTCGAGATCGCCGAGGTGGTCGAACGCTACTCGCCGAGAGCTGACGCCGACCTGCGTGAGCTCTACCGGCGGATCCTGTTCTCCATCCTGACCGGGAACACCGACGATCACCTGCGCAATCACGCGTTCCTGCGCGAGCGAGACGGCTGGGCGCTCTCTCCTGCCTATGACCTCAACCCCAATCCGGACAACCCGGCCCGGCTGAGCACGGCCGTCGATCTCGACAACACCGACGCAAGCATCGACATCGCGCTGTCGGTAGGCAGCTACTTCCGCCTGTCGCCGCCGAGGGCCCGCGACCTCGTCAGGGAGGTGGAGACTGCCACGGCGGGCTGGCGGCAGGCCGCCGCCGAGCTCGGCATTCCGAAAAGCCAGGCCGACCGGATGGCAGTGGCCTACGAGAGCGAACAGCGACGGATCGCGCGCGCTCTCAGCGTGCCTTGAGGATCCGTGCAGGCGCGTGCGATCGCGTCGGAGACTGCCGCTGATCACCAGTGACACCCGCATCGAACACAGCGGCGCCGTCAGGCAGCCTCGTCGAGGTCATCGCCCAACGCGGGAGCCAGGTGGCGCGGGGCCTTGGGCGCGACCGCCACCCCGGGCGTCCGTGGACCGTCGAGGACCCGGCCAGGGAGGCCGGACTGTCACGCGCGGCCTTCGTCAAGCGGTTCGCCACCATCGTCGGTCAGCCCCCGTCGGCGTACCTGACCTGGTGGCGGATGATGACCGTGGCACGACTGCTGCGCGAGTCCAAGGCCCCACTGAGCACAGTCGCCGAACGCTGTGGCTACGGCTCGGAATTCGCGTTCGCCACACGGAGAGCGATCGAACGCTCTGGCTGAGCCGGCCCGGGACCGGACACCGCCCGTCGCCGCTGCGCCCGCTCCCCGGAAGCTGCGCGACGGCCATCAAATCGGCCCACCTCGCCCGACCACGGCACACCTTAAGCGGGTGATCATGGCAACGGCAAGGAACCCGCCGCCCACAGCGACCGAGACCCGCCCAATCCCGCGCCAGCGGCCCGAGCATGCCAGGCCAAGCCCCGGTTCCAGCAGGACGGCGACGACCCCAGCAGCGGCAGCCCTCGTATCCGAGCCTCGCGCCGGTCAGGGGCGGCGTCCCACGTAGAGGCGGGCAGGTGCGGTCCACGTCCGAGGAACCTCAGCGACGTCGCTGAAGCCTGCCGCCGCGATGGTCGGGACGAGTTCCTCCGAGCGCCACGGATGGCCGCCGCAGCGAATGGTGCGCAGGTCGGTCAGTAAGCTGGACAACCGGTCATCAAGGCCGGTGAACGTACCCGCGAGCAGCCAGCCGCCCGGCCGCAACGCACCGGAAACAGCAGCCAGCGCCGCCGGGACGATATCCGCAGGCAGGAACGGCATC
>NZ_CAKJTO010000043.1:15878-41400 GCF_917627405.1 Protofrankia sp. Cj5 | reverse complement strand
CCTCATAGGCGAGCAGCCCGGCGGTGGTCGCGTCCGCCGGGGCGAAGGTGTAGTCGGCGAGCCGGCAGCCGAACTCCGGGCGCATCGGCCGCTCCCCCGGCGTGGTCCCCAGGATCAGGTACATCGCCTGCTCGATCTCGCTGACACCGGTGGTCATCGCGAAACCGCCGGTGACGTCGACGCGCACCGGCCAGCTCCATCCAGCACCGAGAAAGCCGGTGGATGCCAGACCCACTCGCCGCTCACCGCCCCCGTTCATGACCCGACGCTCCTCATGGCCCGACGCTCCTCATGGTCCGACCAGCACGCGCAGGCCCGACCCGGCGACGCTCGCCGGAAGCTGGCCGCACTGAGTCACCGAACATCCCGTGTAGGCCATCGGCCGCCCCTGGGCCAACACAGTCCCGCTGCCGGCCAGTACCTGGCCCCGCTGTAGCGCGGGCAGCATGAACGGGTCGCTGACGTGCAGCCCGGCATGCGGCGGGGTGCTGGTCCCGGCGGAGCCCGCAACCGCCACCGGCTGCCCGCCGACAAGGACGCCGGTCGCGAGCCCCTCGGTCAGCGGTGCCGCGAACGGCAACGGCGCGGGCGAGGGCATCGGCCCGCCGGACGGGCTCGGCACCTGGTGAATCGCGCACATACCGGTGATCTGGTCACCAGCGACAACCGCCGCGGCTCCCACCGTTGGCCTCCCTCATCCGCTCGCCTCAGCTGGCCAGCTGGCCAGCTCACTCAGCTCAGTTGAGCTTGATCACAGATCCCTGCACAGTCACGTCCGCGCCGCTGCGCAGCGTCAGCCCCGCGTCCGCGGAGATCGAGCCCTTGCCACGCGCCGAGATGTCCAGATCGCCGTCCGCGGACATGCTTATCTTTCCCCTGGCCCGGACCACCACATCCGCGGCGGTCTCCACCGTCAGGCCGCCGCTGTCGTGGTCGAGCAGGATCCGGACCCGGCCACCGCTGGTCAGGATCTCGATGTGCTCAGCGCCGTCGGCGTCGCTCACGACGATCTCGTGGCCCTTGCGGCTGCGCAGCCCCCGGCGGACCACCTGGCCGGCCGCACCGTCGACACCCCCGTCGAACGGCGGCGCATCCACCCCGTTGTGGAGGCCCCCGAGGACGAACGGGCGGCGCGGGTCACCCTGCTCGAAGACCACCAGTACCTCGTCGTCGACCTCGGGCAGCATCAGCAGGCCACGATCGGGACCGGCGCCGGGCATCGCCACCCGCGCCCAGTCGGACTCGTAGTCACCGGACAGCCACGGCAGCTTGACGCGCACCCGGCCCCGGTTCTCCGGATCCGTGATGTTCGTGACCACCGCGGGCACGGCACCGGCGATGCCCGGACGGCGGGGGCGCGGTGCCGAGGTGAGCCCGAGCAGCGAGCGGTCATGCGGCCCGCTCGCGGTGAACCGGGTCCGGTAGCCGGACGCCGCGAACACATGTTCGGCGTGGGAAATGGTGAACCTGCCATCGAGGCGGCCGCCGGTCTGGCCGACGCTCACCGCCACCCCGGCCAGCAGCCGCGGATCACCGCGCGCGACTCCCTCCGCGGCAAGGCTGGTACTCGCGATCCGTTCGGCCGCCGCCACGGCCGCCGCATCGCATTCCGCCTGCGTCGCCAGTGGCAGCGACACCGTGACGTGCCGGGCCGCGGCAGCGCCGGAACCGCCACCGGAGCCGGGGGCAGCTCCGGATGCGGAGCCGCCCCGGGCGAGGTCTGCCGGCGCGTCGCCGATCCGCGCCGCTCGGGTGCGCGCGGGTGCCGTAGCCACCAGCTCCCGCTTGTTACGGTCGTCCCAGCCGCGGACCTCGACCTCCGCGACCTGCTCGGCCGCTGTGACCCGGGCGGAGAACACCTCCAGGTTGCCGCCCGGCGTGAAGACCAGCCGGTCCGGACTGTCGTAACCGCCCGGTTGCGGCCCGTCGCCCGCCTCGGCCGGCCGGACGAAATCCAGCTTTCCCGCGCGGATCAACAGCTGGTAGTCAATCTCGCGGGCACGCCGGACGAGGAACTCCCAGTGGGTCTCGTTCAGCTGACCCACATGATCGTGTACAACGGACGTCGCCTCGACCGTCCCGGTCGCGATCCCCGCCTCGGACGCTATCCGCCGGACCAGATCGGAATCCGTGACATTGGCGTAGGTCGCCGTGTGCACGCCGTTGAACAGCGCGTACGAGCTGTCGTAGGCGACCGCGGTGGCGGTGGCGCCCCGCTCGTCATAGCCGAAGCCCAGACTGTAGATCGTGCCCTCGAACAGGGTCTGCCCGGTGGTCTCGCCAGGCCGGGCCGCCGCCACCCGCAGCGCCGCCCGGAACTCGAGACCGGCGCGGGCCAGCATCTCCCGGCCGGGGTCGTCGAGAACGACGTGGCAGGAGTCGGGAGCGGCTAGGTCGCTGTTCACTACCACCTTCCGGAGGCGTTCGGCGACCTCGAGCGGGACACGCTGACCGTCGAGGTAGAGCGTGGGAAGCGCCCCGTAGGTGTTGTCGGCGGCCATCGTCTCACCGTCCGTCCAGGTCAGCCCGGTCAGGCAGCAGCAGGTGCGCGCCGATTGACAGCCGCATCGGATCATCGATGCCGTTGGCCTCGGCAAGCGCCCGCCAGCACGCGGCGTCGCCGTAGGTCCGGTAGGCGATACCGGCGAGTGTGTCACCAAGCGTGATTTCATGGGAACGACGCGCGGCGCGCGCCCCAGAGGTCGGGTTGGTTCCGGCCACCGGCTGAGGTGCCGCCTTCATCCCCAGCGACACCTCGGCCCGGATGGGCGCCCCCGCGCGGCTGAACAGCACGCAGTTCGCCTCGACGCTGGTCAGATGCCCGATGAACTTCCGGTCCCGACCGACTGCGAAGCCACCCCAGTTGAACAGCAGCTCGGGAGGGCTCGGCGAAGGCCCGTCGCGGGAGTCCTCAGTCGGGTTCGTCCAGTCCATGAGCTGCTGCACCTCGCCCATGACGCTGCCTTCCGAGCGCACACCCGCGTCCAGCAACAGACTGAAGTTCAGCTCCACCTCCCCCGGGCCGCGATAATGCGGGCGGGACGCGTCCCGGGCCGCCTGGACCGGCTCGCGGTGAAACTCCGCCCGCTTGGTCATCCGTACCGCCGACGGGTTGAAGTGGAAGGTGACCCTTGTTCCCGGCTGGTCACGCTCACACAGATACGCCTTCTCAAATCCCATGGCCGCCTCCCCTCCCTGACTGTTTCCTGGCGCCCCCGGCGACCACTACGAGCGCCCGGCAACAGGGGACGCGGCGTCCGCGGGGCTGGGGCACGCACCTCGCCGTCTTGTCGTCGGTCGCCACCCAATACCTCCGGTCCGCCTCGCGATGCACGCACCCCAGCCCCGCTCCTTGATCCACACCCCTATTGCCGGGCGCTCTAAGCCAGAAATCCCTGGTGGGCCAGTTCCAGCGTTTCGGTGGCAACCTTCGCCTGATCTGTTGACAGGTGCGGCCCGCTGTAGCGGACGGGACACACTCCGGTCATCGTCCACTCCGCGACCGGCTCCCGGTTGTCGTTGAAGGCCACGACGGTCGCGACCACAGCCCGAGCGGCGCCCTCCTGCCGAAACGAGCTGAACCACGCGCTCAATTTCTTTGTCGACCCGTCGACAGGACGGGTGAGCTTGAGGTTCTGATAACGGACCCGCCCGAGCAGCTGATGTTGGAATCCGTTCTCACCGCCCTCGTCGTAGGTTTTCACCTCGTAGCTGGCCTCCAAGCCCTCGATCGCGGTGAAGACAGCGTCAAATTTCATGTGCTCCGGAACACCTTCGATGAGGACGTGAAAACGGAGGCTGTTCGCGGGCTCGGACACGGGTGGACTCCTGGGCTCCGGTGGGCCGCCGAGCGTGCGGGAAGACCATGACCGCGCACTCTTCGGCCTCCTGGCAGACGGGTCGGGCTGGTCAGACGGGTCAGACAGCGGTGGACGGGGGTCAGGCTGGATCAGCGAGCAGACCGCGGCGCTCCCGGTCGGCGAGCAGGTCGGCCCGCAGCCGGCGGGTGATGCGCTCGTACAACTCGTCCGCCAGCAGGGGCAGGTCGACCAGCGGCGGCGTGGCCGTGGGATTCTCCCCGCCGGAGGCGGCGGCCGGTGGCGGTGCCGCGGGGACCGGTGGCGCCGCGGGGACCGGTGCCACGCCAGGCGCTGGCGCGGCGACACCCACCGGCGCAACCGCGTCTCGTGCCACGACCGCCTCTCGCGCCACCACCGGGCCGGAGGAAGTGACCATCGGCTGCGCGCGGCGTGCCGTCGCAGCCACCCCAGCCCCATCCCGTGATCGCCGTGCGCCGAGGCCGGTCATCGGAAGCATGCCCGCCGGCCCGCCAGCGGGCATGGCAGGAACAGGCACATCGGTAGCAGGCATGGCGGTCCGGGCGACAGCCTGCCTCGATGGGAGCGTGACCGTCACGGGGACAGCTGGAACAGCCCCGTCCCGGATGATCGGACCGAGGCCGACGGAGCGCTGCCGCCGCACGTCCGGCGGGGAGACTGCCGACTGGTACCGCGTGTCCGGCACCGGCTGCGGCTCGGTGGGCAGATGTAGGCCGCGGCTGCCCGCGTTCGCTTCACCCAGGTCAACCGGGTCATCCGCGTGATCCGCCGCTGCCAGCACGTGTCCAGCGTCGGAGGTCAACGGCTGGCGGCTCCGCGCCGCCGCGGGAGTGAGCGGCTTCGCCGCTGTCGCCGCTGTCGCCGCTGTCGGCGATACCGGCACTGTCGGCACTGCCGGCGGCAACCGCGGCGATCGTCCCGAAGAGGAGGGATTCGACGATGAGATGCCCGACGGCCCAGCATCGCCCGCGACTGTCCGAAATACGGTTGTCTGAAACGACGGTCCAGGTGGGTGTGCCCCGGCGGTGTCCGCTTCACCGGTCAGCCCGGACAACACCGTCTCGGCGTAGCCATCGGAGCCATCCGCAGGCATGGCCGGCGGCGGCATGATCGGCGGCATGACCGGCGCTGGCCACGAAGGGCTGACCTGTATGGGGCTGGATCCTGACCGAACGCCGGGAGCGTCGTGTGCTCCGCGTACACCAGTGTCAGGCGGGTCGACGGCGGGCCGAACCGTGACAGGCAGCCCGAGGCCACGCCGGAGCACAGGAGCCCCGCCGGGGGCGGGGTACGCGCCGGACGTTTCGACCTCGATCACCCGCCCGCGCCGAGCCGCCCCGGGTCCGGCGCTCGGACGCCCAGCCGCTCGTGCCGTACTGCCCGTACCGGCCATGCCGCCTGTACCGCCCATGCTGCCTTCCGCGGAACGCGCAACGAAAGGGGCTCCAGCGGCCGTGTCCGGTTGCGGGTGTGGTGACGCATCATCCGTATCCGTGCACGGGGCGGTGCCCGCGACATCCGCGGTCGGGGCCATGGGCGGCACCCGCACCTCATTCGCCGCGTCGCTGTTCACCGCCTCGCGTGCCGCCGACCCCACCGGCATGGCGTCCGTCATCGGGGGTCGTGGCCCGAGGCTGCGAACCAGCGGTGCGGGCAACGAGGCGGCCGTCCACGCCACGCCGACAGCACCACTTTCGCCGGCAGGGTGAGACCGCAGCGTCCGTGGCGGCCAGCCGGCGGGAAGCTCGACCACCTCAACTAAATGATCAAAACCCACAGCCGCCCCCGCGGGCTGTTCGTGGGCCGGGGCCACGCCAGGCAGATCTTCGCCGATGGAGGGTGCTGCCAGAACACCGGCCGTGGCCCCGGCGCCAGGCCAGCGACGCTGGATGATCCCGAACGGCTGGGTGGGGGCCGAGGCAGGGGTCGGAGCGGGGGTGCGGCGCCGCGACAAGCCGGCAGCGGTTTCCCGGCTCGGCGGTGCCGTTGCGGCACGCGCGGCGGCGGTACCGGGAACAGGAATGATCGTCATACCGCGAAAAGATCCACCAAGTGCCGGGCTGACATCCGGCAGGCGCTGAAGAACGATCGGCGCGGGCGCGCGGCTGCCAAGGCCGCGGGCGAAGCCGACCGGATCGGCCGTGACCGGATGCCGCCCGGCGGTACGTGCCATCGGCGCACGCGCGTCCCATCCAGAAGGGACCGGCGCCGACGACGTCACCCGCGCTGCCGAGCCCTCCGGAGCGGGGGTGGCTGCCGGCCCGCCGACGCTGCCGGGGCGCCAGCGGGCCGGCAGCCATGGAAGTCCCCGCATCGGGCTACTCCTCTCCGAATACTGGCTGATCGGTCATGGCCTGGGCCGCGGCGAGAAAATGCTGGCGGTCGGGATGCTCGAGGTCGAGGATCTCTGCCAACGACCAGTGAAAGCAGGCTGCGACGTACGCGACCTCGTCGAGCAGGCGGTCGGCCGCGTACGTCAGAATCCCCCCGGGGCATCACCGGCCACGTCGACGGTGAAGGCGTGGCCGCACGACGGGCAGGTCACGGCGGCGTGGGTGTGCCCCTCCTGATTGATCCGCCGGTACAGATCCTGAAGAAAGGCGAGGTCGGGGGCGAACAGGCCTTCGATCACCGCCGGGGTGACGGCGCTGACGGAGCCGAGGCGGGTGATGACCCGGGCCAGCAGCAGGACGGTCAGGTAGGCCTCGTTGTCCCGGACCCGGGGGTCCCGAAGCGGCATGATCTCATCCCGAGCGGTCGCCAGCCGCATCACACCGTCGCGATGCAGCTGACCGGAGTCGTCCACGTAACCGCGCGGCAGCTCGAAGGCGAACTCGGTCGTGAGCCCACGCGCCGCGCCCGCTGGCGCCACCGCCGTCCCACCCGTCGTCATGCCGTTCGTCATGCCAGCTCAAGCCCCTCGTGGACGAGCGTGACCTCCTCGATGGCGATCTCGCTGCCGCCGGACTGGAGGCTGCCGATGCTCACCTTGGACGGCCAGGCGTTGTGGAAGTTGAACCGGGCCTTCTCGCCACGGCCGTAGTCATACAGGACGACCGACCCGTTCTTGCGGGCGTCGTCAATCTTTCCCTCCTGCACCAGCTTGATCCACTTCCACCAGCCCGGATCATCGGTCTTTCCGCGCTTGAGCTGGATGTCGCCCCACTTGCGGGCTCCGGGCAGCTTCTTGATGACCGGGATACCGCCCTTTTTGTTCTCCTTGTGCTCGATCACCTGGATCTCCGCACTCAACCCGGAAACCTCCTTGAACTGGGCGATCGCCACACCGTCGATCTCGATCTGATAAGCGTAGTTACCGAGCGCGTCCTCACCGATGGGCATCGGCGTCTCCTTTTCATACCACTGAAGATCGTCCCGCTGACGTTCGCGTGGCCTGGTGGCCTGCTGTGCATCGGCTCCGCTATTCGCCGGCTCGGCTACTCATCGACTCCGCCGCCACCGCCCAACTGGGCGATACGGAACACGACGAACTCGGCTGGTTTGACCGGAGCCACGCCGATCTCGATGACAACCTGCCCGGCTTCGACGACCTCCGGCGGATTGGTCTCCTCGTCACACTTCACGTAGAAGGCCTGTTCCGCGGTGGCTCCAAACAATGCACCATCCCGCCACATCCGCAGAAGGAAGGCCCCCACAGTACGGCGCAGCCGCTGCCAGAGCTCCAGGTCGTTCGGCTCGAAGACCGCCCACTGGGTGCCGCCGAGAATAGACGCCTCGAGGTAGTTGAAAAGCCGGCGAACGTTGACATAACGCCAGGCCGGGTCGGAGGAAAGGGTGCGGGCTCCCCAGACCCGGATACCCCGCCCCGGGAAAGCCCGGATAACGTTGATGCCGGCCGGGTTCAGCGAGTCGTGCTCACCGCGGGTGATGTTCGACTCCAGGTCGAGCGCGCCGCGGACGACCTCGTTCGCGGGTGCCTTGTGCACACCCCGGGTGTCGTCGCTGCGTCCCCAGATACCGGCGACCGGCCCGCTCGGCGGGATGAACCGGTTATGGCCCTCGACCGGGTCGAATACCGCTACCCACGGCCAGTAGATGGTGGCGAACTTCGAGTCGTATCGGGCCCGCTCCCGCACCCAGTCCCGGATCTGCTGGGCGTTCAGGCCGGGCGGCGGGTCGAGGATCGCCATCCGGTCGCCCATGTTCTCACAATGGTCGATCATGGCCTGCTGCACCGCCTGGACGGTGTTCAGGTCGAGCTGGCCCTGTTCGTAGCAGAACATCAGGTCCGGCGCCGCGAGCATCGTGATGTCGTCGTACGCGGTGAGGCCACCCACGCCCGTGCGGGCAGTGACATCACCGACGTAGTCCTCCGAGCCCGCGCTCGGCGCCGGTGCCGGCTCGGCCCCGCGCAGCAGCACCTCACCGGCGACCGGAACGCGGTCGGCCACGGGCACCCCGTCGACCTCCCGCAGCCGGACGAGCCGTGACTGTTCGTTCACCACGGTCACGGCGTTGCGTCGGCCTCGTCGCGTGGTGAGGTTCGCGAAGCTCTCCACCGGCCGGCCATCCTGCTTGACCACCACAGTGAACGTGGGGTCGGGCGTCTCCGGCTCAGCGGGCGATTCGCCGCCCGGCGTGCCGTCTGTCGCAGGGGCCGAGCCGCGGCCGCCGGTCTGATCGGCAGAGGTCACCTCGACCGCGAGGCTCGCGCGGGTGGCACGGTCGGCTGCCTCGACCCGATAGGTGATCACTCCCGGCCGGGTGGCGCTGGTGAGTTCGGCCAACGGGACACCTGTCGGATCGTCACCGCCGGATCCGACGCTGACCACGTAGCAGGCGCCGCCGCCGTTGTTGAAGTAGTGGAAGACCGACAGCGGCAGGTACGCGCCGGGAACGAAGTCACCGAAGGCCCGCGTGAACTGGCCCCAACTGGTAAGCCGGACAGCCTCGTTGCGAGGACCGCGGGCAGTGAAGCCAACGAACGCGGCAACCGCCGTTCCCACCCCCTCGATCGGGCGTGACCCGGCCTCGACCTCCTCGACGTAGACGCCGGGCGACCGGTAGTTCGGCATGACGCGCTCTCCTCGCGCTAGCGGGCCGAAAGCAGCGCAATCATGCTCATTCCGCGCTGCCGGAGGCCCGATCCCCGGGCCACCGTAAGGGTCCGGATCAAGCCTGGCCCGCGGGCGCCGTCCCGCCAACGTCCGTCAGCGCCGTTTCCCGTGCACTGCGCCCGGCCCGAACGTGCAACCGACGCTCCATCCGTCGGCCGCTGACATGGCTGACACCGACATGACCGACAAGGCACGTCCGAAAGGCATGGCAGTATGTCATGCTGAAGAACATGGGCACGACAACAATTAAGATCACAACTGAACTACGGGATCGCCTGGCCGGCGTCTCCGCCGACCTGGGCGGCGTGACGCTCGCGGAGACGCTGCAGTGTCTGGTCTCCGAGCATGAGGAGCGGGCCGCACTGGCGGCCTACGACCGGCTGCGCGCAGACGAGCCGGAATGGGCCTCCTACCTGGAAGAATCACGGCTGACCGACAACGCCGCCGGCGACTGGCTGCGGCGGGACGGCGCAGTCGGAACAGCGTGAGGGACATTCGGCCGTGGCAGCTCTGGATCGTGGACTTCGGAGACCCCCTCGGCAGCGAACAGGCAGGCATCCGGCCGGCAGTCGTGGTGGCGTCCGAGCTGCACTGCCGGTTCCCGATCGACATGACCATCGTGGTGCCGACAACCACCCGGGACCGAGGGCTCCCCCACCACGTGCCGATCGCTTCGCCGCAGTCCGGCCTGAACCGGCCGAGCTGGGCCCGCACCGAGGACATCACGGCCATCTCCACCAGACGCATGCCGAACGATCAGCCGATCGGCGAGCTGACCCAGGCCGAGGTGAACGACGTCAACCGCTGGATCCACCGGATGATCGCGCACTGAGCACGCCCGCACCGCCGCCAGGTCACACAACCTCACCCCACACTTCCGCTGCGCGATCCTTGACTATGGCCTCTCCTTGTTCAAGATTATGAGACGACCTTGAACAAGGAGCGATCACGGCGACGGTGGGACATCTCAAACGCCTTCTAACGACGTCCTTGCCGGGAACCGACGGCATCAGGCAACATCGACCAGAATGGCATCTGGGTGAAAATCCTTGGCGGACTTAAAGACTGCCAGGCAATGGCCGGCCGTACCGGGTGACGCGGCCGTCAACAATCCGACAGGTCCGTGCTGGCGGGATTCCGGCTGTCGTCCGTTCCTTTCCGGTGGTGTCAGTTGAGCGGCATGACCCGCACGATCCGGATGGACGTGCCGGAGGTGCCGGCGAGGGGGAAGGCGACGCTGCCGTCGGTGTAGGCCTTGGCCTCGACGTAGGTGTGGTACGGCACGGCGATCGTGAACTGGGCGCCCACGGCCTTGCCGGTGGTGGAGTCGTACACCTGGGCGGCGATCGAGGATCCGGACTGCCAGGTCAGGAACATTCTGGCGGAGCCGTAGGCGACCAGGTGTGAGTGTTCGGTCTTGGCGGCGGTGAGGACCGTCTGGTCGGACGCGCCGGTGGAGAAGTGCTCCAGCCGCGCCTGGTTGCCGTTGCTCCAGGCGGTCCAGTAGCCACGGGTACCGGCCAGCACGATGTCGCCGCCGAACAGGGTCCCGTTACAGACCCAGGCGCGACGGTCTGGCCGGTGTCGGGGCGGGCGATGCGGCAGTTGTTATCCGTGGCGCAGAGCATTGCGAAGTGGCCGGTCCGGGCGTCCCAGGTGATGTGGGAGTCCCAGGCGTGGCTGCAGCCCCAGTCGAAACTGCCGTGCCCGGAGACCGGGGAGCCGGTGCCCAACCAGGTCAGCCACAACCCTCCGCCAAGTCGTGCACGTCGGTGAAGTCCCACGCCTCGGCGCGGTGGCTGCAAGCACCTGTGGCCGTCATCCCACGAGGTAGGTCTCATAGACGACGGCTCCTGCCTGGCGGCCGGCAACGCCGATGAAGATGCCCTTGTTCAGCCAGTCGAGGTCGGGGGTGGCGGTCTCGATCTGGGTTGAGGTGCGAAAGGTGTACTCGCTGGGGTCGACGTCCTCGCCGCGCCCGAGACGGGCAAGAACCTCGGCGCTGCCGTGGCGCACACCGCGTGATTGAACGTAATCGAGCGTGACCTCAGCGCGGGGCTGTGAGAGGCGAGCACTACGTACCTGCCTTCGGTCGCATCTGGATGTCACCTCGCCACCAGTTGCTGGCCGCCGTCGATGTCGTAGGTCGCGCCGGTGAGCGCCGTATTGGTCATGATGTGCACGGCGAGCGCGGCGACGTCGGCCAGCCCCACCACGCGCCCGATGGGCAGCGTCGCGCGGAGCTGGTCGCGGCGCCTGTCGAGATCATCGCCGAGCAGGGACGCGGACAACGGCGTGTCGACGAAGCCGGCGGCGATGAGGTTGACCCTGATCGGCGCTACTTCGACCGCCAGGTTGGCGATCAGTGCGGGCAGCGCGGCGGTGCCCGCCGCAATGAGCGACAGGCCGGGTCCCCGTGCGCGGCCGCCGGTGCCACCCATGAACAGCAGCGTGCCGCCGGGCCGCACCCGGCCGACGGCGTGCTGCGCGACGGCAATGGCCAGCCACAGGTGCTCGTCGAAATCGCGGTGCGCCCGCTCGCGGTCCAAGTCGTCCAGGCGCGCGTAGTACGGGCCACCGCCCGTGACCATCACGTGGTCGATCGTCTCGGGCAGGTCGCCGAAGAACCGGTCGAGGGCGGCCGGATCGGTGGCGTCGAAGGCGGCGCTGCTCAGCGCGCCGAGTTCGGACGCGGCCCGCTTGAGGCGGTCGGGATTGCGGCCGGTCAGGACGACGCCGGCGCCCTCGGCTCGGGCCCGGCGGGCCGTTTCGAGCCCGATGCCGGCGCTGCCGCCGATCACGACGACGGTCTGCCCGGGCAGCGCGGGTTCGTACTGGATGGCAGGGAGTGCGGATGCGGTGGTCATGATTCCTCCAGCGGCTGGTGCCGGATCACGATGTCGCCGGGCCCGGGTGGCGGTCCGCCACGACCTCGCCTCCTCTCCTCGCCGATGCCGGTGGCCTCTCTCAACGCCACCAGCGTGAGCGTGGTGTCCAGGCTCGCGCCACCCATCGTCGAACTCCAGAAACGCATAGCGCATCACCCAAAGGACGTGGGCTGTCGCACTGCGCTGACATCGTTCTACGACCTGGTGTGGATCAGCTCTTTCTTATAGGTCGTGAAGAATGATTCAGTAACGGCGTTGATGTAACATTGACCGGCGAATCCCAGCAGTGCGACGCTGATCGTCGGAACCGTTCTCCGGCGTTCCGGGCGCTTGATCAATGAGGTCGCGGCATACCTCAGAGATCTCACGATTACCACCCGTCAGATCACGGATCCCCACGAATGCACACCCAATGCACACCCCGCCAGCATCACGGACAGTAACCGGAATGAGAATCTCAAACACGTTCTCAGGGCACGCCGTACAGATTCCGGATTCCCTGCTCGATGGTGCCGAACCAGTGCGCGATGTCGTCCGGGATCGACGTCACCGCATTCCGGCCCGATTCGGCCGCCTGGCCGACAGCCCGCCCGCCCTTGCGAGCCAGTACTCCGGTCATCGGTCCGATGTTGCCCTTGACCACCGAGTAAAGGGCATTGACCGACGGATCCGGTGACAACGCATGGGCGAGCGCAGGATCCCAGACGGCCGGGTCAGTGGAGAAGGCTGCGATGCTCTGCCACGGCCCGCCGCCGACGCGAGCGAGATCGGGGACGTAGTCGACAGCGGCCGAACCCCGAGCCGTGCCCCCGGTCGTGAGCACGTCCTGGACCGCGTCCCGGGATGCCTTCGAGGCCAGCTCGGCCATCCTCGCGGTCTCCGGGTGGCCGCCGAGATTGGCGTCCCCGAACGTCGTCCACTGTTGGCCGAGTGCGTTACGGACCTGAACGCCGTGCGCGTTGTAGTAGTCGTGGACGGTCTTGAGCAACAGGCTCGACGCCTTTGCGCGTAGTGCCCGCTCGAAGACGGCCACCACGTTCACGGCATCGTCGGGGAGTAGGCCGTCGGCTTGGGCGCAGCGCACGCAGGCGTTGTAGATCGCCTGCTCGTTGCGCGTGAAGAAATCTGCGCAGGTCCGGCGTCCAGCGTCGCCGGAGACGAGATGGCCGGCGGCGAAGGCGTCGGTGAGAAAATGGTCGGAGAACGCAGACGCCAGCCAGGCCTGGGCTTCGTATCGCTCGGCCGGGACAGCGGCGGCATCCACCACGCCCTGACCGTGCTCACCGACGCGCACCTGGTCACCACCCACGAGGACGCCTTCCACGCCCGACGGACGAGCTTCACTCTCGCCAGACCAGTACTGCGCCTGCACCAGCTGGTGATCCGGCCCCAGGAGACCCGGCTGTCACTACGTCGCGGCGCGCAGGTGTGGGCCGAACTCGCCGACACCGTCTCCGCCCGCATCTACGGGCCGCACTTCGAAGACGTCGCCCGCACCTGGTCGCTGGCCTATGCCTGGCGTGGAAACAGTCGGGGGACGGGCGAGCCGCGTCCAACCGGCGACCGTCCGCTGCCCCGACGCGACATGCCCGGCCCGCGAGCACGGGATCGACGCGGTCGTCATCGAGGTACGACCCAACGAGCCGGACCGGGTGCTGGCCATCGGCGAGGCAAAGTGGCGAACCGCCCCCGTCGACGTCGACGTCGACGAGCTGACCCGGCTCCGGCACATCCGCTCGGTCCTACCCGGTTCAGTCCTGCCCGGTTCGCCCGACGACGTGAAACTGCTGCTGTTCTCCCGTGCCGGCTTCACTCCCGCTCTCACCGTGGCAGCTGCCGCCGCCCCCGACGTGGAACTGGTCGACCTCGACCGCCTCTACACCGGCTCCTGAACCCCAAGCCGATCCTGCCCTTCGGGGCAGTCACCGGTGCGCAAAGTCCTGGCTCGGATGGGATGATTTCCGACTGAGGACGACCCATAATCACCGTGGCGTGACGAGTTCGGACACGCATCCGCCGGGAGGGCGATCGTGGAACACGACAGCGTGGACGGCCCGCTAGCCGCGGGAACCGTACGCCGCAACGAGCCCGCGAAGCCGCCGGAGGCGCGTCCCGCGAACGAGATCATGCCATTCGCAGCGGGCGTGCCATCCGCGGCGGGCAACGCCGCGTTCAGCCAGCTCGTCCACGACATCCGGACGGTGAGTGCGTCCCGCGGAACGCAGACCCCGGCCACAGCCGGCAGCGCGGCCCTGTCCCGCAGTGCGCTGTTCCGTAACGCGCTGCGCTCACAGGGCGCCGGGCCTCTCGACCCGGAGACAGCCGACGCCATCCAGGCCCGTCGGGGAGCGGGATCGCCGTTGTCGGAGCCGGTCCGCGCCGAGATGGAAGGCCACCTCGGCGTCGACCTGTCAGCGGTACGGGTACACACCGACGGCACCGCGGCGACCTTGAACCGGGCTGTGCAGGCCGAAGCGTTCACCACCGGCACAGACATCTTCTTCTCCCCGGGCCGCTTCGACCCGTCCTCCCCCGCCGGCCGCGGGCTACTGGCGCACGAACTCACCCACGTCGTCCAGCAGTCCGCCGGTGCCGGCGGCCCCGGCGGCACGGTCAGCCACCCCGACGACCCGGCCGAACGGGAAGCCGCCGCGGTCGGCGCACAGGTCGCCCGCCAGGCCGCCCCCACGCCCGACGAGGACGAAGAACCCCCCGCAACCACCTGATCCACCTGGTAATCCACTGATCGACCCAGGGGTTTTCCCTGGACTTGACGGTCGATCGGGAAAATCTCTGGACACCTACGTGGCAGGGCCTTATCAAGAGATGTGTTCTTCCCTGCCCCGGCGATAGAACCGGCGTTCAGCGCTGGTCGGGTGTCAGGCTCCGTGCAGAGCCCCGTTACGGACTCCGCCGACCCCCTGGAAAACGGAACCAACGCTGGTGTAACTTAGTCGCGCCACAAGGAGCGGGGGCATGCCGATGGCGAGCAAAACGGAGGATTCGAGCGTCCGCAGCCTGCTATTTGATGATCTTGTTTTGGAGTTTTCAGAAAACCTCGAATGGGCTGAGGCGACATCCGCACGCCTCGGTCTCGATACGGCTTCAGGAGCCCGACTGAGGGACCAAGCCGCTCGACTCCGCCGCCGGCTTCGGGACCGCAACCTGTACATCGCCGTTCTCGGCGAATTCAACAGTGGCAAGAGTACCTTTATCAACACCTTGATACGGCATCGTCTCCTGCCCACCGCATCCGTCGTGACCACTGGCACTGCAACAGAGCTTCGTCACGGCCCGTCCGTCGATGTCGCCTTCTGCCCGCGCGGGTCGGACCGGATGTTCTCTTTCTCCGCAAGTCTCCCGCGGCAGCCAAGCGATGACTTCGAACGTCAGTGGCGACGGATCTCGGGTCGGATCGTCGCTCCACGGACGGTGCCTGAGGCCGTAGCCCTGCTGGTGGCTGATCCCCACGTGAGCGCAAACGTCGAAAAGGTCTCGATCAGCCATCCGGCAGCGCTGCTGGCCAACCAGGTGGTGGTGGTCGACACTCCCGGCATCAACGCGTCGGCCGAGCATGAGGACGTCGTCGACCGGCTTCTCTCGGAGACGGCGGATCTGGCTGTGCTGCTGGTGCCGAGCAACGCTCCGGTGTCGCAGGTCCTGTCCAATTTCCTTGCCGGCACCTTGTACCGCCACCGCGACCGGTGTGTCTTCGGGGTCACCAAACTCGACCAGGTTCCGGCTGCCCAGCGACCACGCCTTCTCGAGGTCGTCCGCAAACGGCTCGAGCAGGCCGGGGTACCGGCACCACGGGTGTTCTCCTGTGGCGGTGGCTCGGTTCTGGATCTCCTCACCGAGGCCGGTGGCAGCGCGGACGCCGCTAACAGCGACGGCAACAGCGACGGCAACAGCGACGCTGATGCCCGCCGGCTCGCCGCGGAGTTCCGCGAATTCGAGCGGGAGCTGACATCGCTGGCCAGGCGGGCGAGTTTCCTGGCGATCAGCACCACCACGGCGCACATCGTGGCGGACCTGCTGGAAGAGGTCACGAGCTGCGTCGCGACGGCCCGTGCTCAGCTCACGTCGGCCGAACGTGCGCTGGACGGCCTTCGGGTACGCGACCTCGGGGGCTTCCTCACCGAGGCCCGTTCGGAGGCCGTAACGGATCTTCATGCGGTGGCTCGTGCGCAGTCGGCCGGCGACGAGGCGAGGGCCGCGCAGGTGCGTGCCGAGCTGCTCGCCGAACTGTCCGGTGAGGTCAACAGCTGCCCGAGTCTGGATGCGCTACAGGTCCTCGTACGTGACCGCATCCCGGAACTGGTCCGCACGCGACTGGAGGACTGGTTCACCGACAGCCGCGACACCATGGCCCGTTCGTTGGCCGTGAGTTGCGACACGACGCTGGGCAATGTCCGGAGCTCGTTTCAGGACGAGTACCGGCGGTTGGCCGATCTGGCCGGTCGGGTGGCGATGGTGCTCGTGTATCCGTCGGTTCCCGATACGCCGGTTCGCCGCGGCGTTGACATCGACTTCTCGGCCGTGCAGGCGACGGTCGCCGAGCATCTGCGAACTGAGAACCAGCTGATGGGCGGGGGTGCGGCGGCGGGCGCCGCGCTCGGAACGAGCATCTTACCGGGCCTCGGGACGGTGGTCGGCCTCGTTCTCGGCGGCATGCTCGGTGCGGCCGGCAGCGACGGCCAGCTCGTCAAGGCACGGGAGAAACTGGACGAGCCGTTACGACAGGGCGTCATGTCGGCGTTCGACGAGACGCGTGCCCGGCTGGCCGCAGTCACCGACGAAGCGGTCGCTGCCCAGACGTGGCGGTGTGAACAGGCTCTCGAAGCGCTACGGCAGGCCGCCGGCCAGCCGGTACAGGACCTCCTTGATTCTGAACGGGCGCGTCGGGCGGAGCTGCGAGGACAACTTGCCCAGGTCACCCAGGCCGAGAGCGAGTGCATCCGGCGGGCGTCGTTACTACGGACCCGCCAAGAACAGCTACGGACCGCACGGGAGAGCCTGCAATGATCGATTTTTTCGACGCGATGAACACGGACAGGCCCGCCCCGGATTCGGAACCCGTGGACGACGCGGCGGCGCGGTCGGGGCGCCCTGCTTCGACCGACGCGCGCCCGCCGAACTTGGTGAGTGGTGTCGTGGGCGAGCTCGACGGTTGGCTCCGTTCGGCACGGGAACTCGCCGTGCAGGCGGATGCTGATGCGCTGGTCAGTGAGCTGGATGTCCTCGCCGCGCAACGTCGGCGGGCCGGATTCCGCATCGCCGTCGTCGGTGAGTTCAACCGCGGGAAGTCGACGCTGGTCAACCGGCTCGTGGGGATGGACCTGCTCCCGACCGGCCCTGTCCCGACGACTCGTAACTTCGTGCTCGTCACCGATGGCAACACCGAGAGGGACACCGGTCACCACGTCCCGGCGCTACGGATCCGATGGCCGGACGGATCCACCGAGATCCGTGCGGCCGGTCCGGATATCTGGGACGGCCTGCTGATAGACGACGAGGTGGACATTGCCGGCGCGCCGGTGGACGAGGAACCGGACCTGCGGATCGAGACGCCGAGCGAATGGTTGGCGCAGACCGACGCCGAGGTCATTGACACCCCGGGAACGAACGAGGCACTGACCGACCGTCACCTACAGGTCCGGCGTGCCGTGACCTTGAGTGACGCCACCGTGCTCGTGGTGTCTGCGCTGAGCCCGCTGAGCCAGACCGAACGCGCCCTGCTTGAACAGGAGATACTGCGCCGCCGGGTTCCGTTTGTGGCCATCGCCGTGTCGTTCCTCGACCAGATCGACACCGTCCACCGCGACGATGTCCTTGCGGCGTTGACCAAACGGGTTCATGAGTCGGCGCCGGCTGTGCCGGTACTGGCAGGGCCAGCCCCCGAGGGCGGCACGGCCGAGCTGGCCGCCCTCCGGCGCCAGCTCGCCGAGTTCGCGGTTCGGGGCGAGGCGGGTCACTGGCGGGCAAGGAAGATCGCATGGTCGGTGGCCGAAATCTGTGACGCCGTTGCCGACGTGGCCGAGAGCACGCTGTCGGCGTTCCAGCGCTCGGCCGAGGAGCGACGCGCCGAGGTCGAACAGGGCCGGGCGGCGATGGCCTTCGACCGGGCGGTGTGGGAGGAGGTACGGGTCCAGCTCGACGCCCGCAGGCTCGCCCTCGTCGGTCGGGTTCGCGACGTTCTACGGGCCGATCGGGCAACCATGGCGGACAACCTCGCCTATGAGCTGGAACAGGCTGACGACCCGAAGGCGTTCTGGGAGCGGGAGCTGCCAACGCGCGCCCGCCGGGAACTCGTGGCCCTCACCCGCAAGGTCGAGGACCTGATGCTCTCCGGGGTGGCGGCGGACGTCGACTGGCTCGAACGGACGATGGCGGAGCGCTTCGGCGTCGCAGGCGCTGGCGGCAGCGTCGCAGGCGCTGTCGCCCGACCGCGGCCGGCGTTGGCGACACCGGACGTCCAACCCGGCGGAACCGTCGCGGAAGTCGGCCGGCGACGTCTTCTCACCCGTCTCGGTGCGGCCTCCGGCGCCATCTCGGGCTACCTGCTCGGCAGCGCGGTCAGCGTGATGTTCCCGCCGGCGGTTATCGGCATCGCCGGCGGGGTGGCGGGTGCCGCACTCGCCAGGCGCTCGCTGCAACATGCGACCGACGAACAGCGCGAAGAGGTCGCGGTGCACCTGCGGCGATTCGTCGACGACGCGGTCGAACGTTTCACCGAGCAGGTCTCGCGCGACCTTGACCGACTGCACCGCCAGCTCGTCGGCGAGCTGGAACAACGGCGAGCGATATTGCAGAAGGCGCGCCTTGCTGCTCTCGCCGAGCCGAAGGTCGGCGACGAAGCGAATTCGGAATCAGTGCAGGACAGATGTACAAGAATCGCGAATTCCGCCCGCACACTCGCCGTCCGCATTCACGAATTCATCGAACACGACATTGAGCGCGACATCGACAGCAACGCCGACGTTGACATCGACGGCAAAAAGAAGATGGAGGGGAACCGCGATGCCGATTAAGGATACCCGATCCGCCAGCTTCGAGGAAGCTGAGCGGCGACGGCACCAGCTACTCGATGTGGCGATCGAAGTTGGCGCTGTGGCGAAGGCACTCGGATTGACCGATGCCGCCGCCGGTGTAGAGACGGTCGCGCGCCGGGTAGGGTCCGACTCGTTCGTCGTCATGGTTCTCGGTGACTTCAAACGGGGAAAGAGCACCTTCGTCAACGCATTGCTCGGCGCCCATGTGCTGCCCTCCTTCCCCTGGCCGTGCACCGCTGTTCTCACCGAGGTGCGCTGGGGTGCGGAACCTGAAGCGGTGTTGTTTCCCCGGCTGGCTGAGAACGACGGGCCACAGGCCGGGGAACCGACCCCCGTCACCGAACTGGAAAGCCGGATCGTCATCGACGTCGACAGCCCGGAGGAACACAGCAGGTACGAGCGCGCGGAGATACAGTGGCCGCTCGACCTCTGCCGCAACAACGTGGTCATCGTCGACTCGCCGGGGCTCAACGAGGACCCGATCCGTGAACGGCTCACCCTGGACTACCTGACCTGGACCGACGCGGTGATTTTCGTTCAGGACGCCCAGGCGAACATGTCGATGAGCGAAGCGCATTTCGTTACCACCTACCTCGGCAGCCATGACCCCTTCTTCGTCTTCAACAAGATCAATTTAATTCCCGAACAACAGCGGGACAAAGTACAACGGGCAGCGATGGTCCGGCTACACCGGATCAGGCCTGACCAGGCCGGGGACGATGATCAGCGGGTCTTCTGGGTGGACGCGCTGGCCGGCATCGAGGCGCGCCTCGCCGACGACCCGCAGAAGTGGGAGTCGTCGGCGATGGCGCTCGTCGAGCAGGCGCTGGAGAACTACCTGGTGACCGAACGCCACAAAATCAAAATCATGGTTCCGGCGAGAGAGCTCAGAATACAACGAAAGCAGCTGGTGGAAAGCATCCTGGCGCAGCACCGGATGCTCGGCGAAAGCCTCGAAGAGCTCGCCAGTCGGTACGACGCGGCTCAGGGGCCACTGCGCCTGGCGGAGACGGATGCGAACCGCATCGCCGGCTCCCTGCGCAACCGGATGACCGAACTGCATCAGCTCGTCGAGCGCCGCGTCTGCGCGCAGCTCGAGCGGCTGGCGGAGAAGGTACCCGACTGGGCCGCCGAGAGCACTCCAGAGGCTCAACTGCGCGTGCTTCCCACCAAGGTTCAGGAACAAGCCGAAGCGGTGGCGAAGGAGATTGCGGAGACCACTTCCCGCCGGGTCGAGCAGGCCTTCGCCGAATGGTTCGAACAGGAGTTCGCTGGAGAACTGCTGGGCCGGGTCACCGACATCTCCCGCGATCTCGAGCACGAGGTCGCGGCCTTCGAAGAAGGCGTCCAGGCCATCCGGCTGGATATGACCGGTATTTCCTCAGAGGCCGCCACCGGTGGCAGCACCGACGACGAGACGGCACTGAGCCGTCTGCTTGCCGGCGTGGGCGGGTTCGTCCTGGCGGGACCGGCCGCCGGGCTGGCCGGGCTGCGCCTCGGCCCACGTGACATGTTGAAAACCGTGTTGCCCGCGATGGCGATCATGCTGGCCTGGGCGTTCACGCCTCTCGGCTGGCCGGTTCTTGCCGGGGCCCTCATCGCGCAGGGCCTGTTCCAGACACGCAGCCTGCTCGACCGGGCTCAGGACAAGATCAAGAAACAGGTCGGCCTGGAAATGGCGAAACAGCTCCGGTTGCGGGCGTTCGAGACCGGTAGCCAGGCCGCCGACGACCTGGACAAACAGCTTCTGGAGTTCCAGCACGCCGTCGAGCAGGGTCTTCAGACCCAGCTCGCCAACGTTCTCCAGGAGGTCGAAGCGGTGCTGGTTGCGAAGAGGGACGGTGAGAAGGCGGTCGCCAGGCGCCGAGCCGAACTGGATTTGCTTTCCAAACGGCTGGACGAGGCCGTCACCACTCTCAACGAGATCGTCGACGACATTGCGGTACTCTGAATCCCGTGCCACCGTCCATGCGCGAGGTTGACGTGGAAAACCGGGTAAACCGGGATCGGCGGCGCGCCCGATAATTCTCGAAATGGTGATGTTCAATCTGGAGGCTCGAATGTCGGGGGCGAACAACGGGCCAACCGGTGGATTTTGGCATACCCCCCTCGGAGTCGGCGTTCTAACCGCTATCCTCGGCGCGGTCATCACCGCCGCCATAACTCCGGTGATCGCGAATTCTCAAGGAATTTTTAAGAACAGCGACGCTGTCCAGCCTTCGGTTTTCGCATCGCTGTCGCAGGCTCCCGCGCCGGTAGCACCCGTGTCGTCGTCCCCGCGATCACCGTCTCCCGTATCGTCACATCCGACAGCGCCGGCACCCACTCTTCATGCTCGTGACTACGTGCTCACCGAAGGCCTCGAAACGGATGGCCTCGTGCGCGACAGCATCCCCAAAAACTCGCCGGAGTCGCAGGACTCGGACGCCAAGTTCGCGGCCTGCCTCGGCGTACCGATCGCTCAGGTCCAAACCCACGCCATCGACTCGGCAGACGGCCCCGATCTCAAGAGCGCCGACGAGCTAACCTATGTCAACTCGCACGCGGACGTCCTCCCACCGGCCGAGGTGACCCGCGACCGAACCGTTTTCGGCCTCGCGCAGGCTGCCAGATGCGTTGGCCTGCTCTTCTTCCCGATGTTCCAGAAAGAAATATCGGGCAATGGCTGGAGCGCCACGCTCGACTCGACGCACAGCATGAGCGCTCCGGCCGGAGCCACAATCGCAGTACGCATAGCTGTCACCATTACCGCCGCCAACGGCAACTACATTCCCTGTACGTTCGACAACATCTTCATCATGTCCGGCCGCGTTGAGACCTGGATCAGGGTCAGCCAGCTGAACGGGACACCAGACCCGATACTCGAGCAGAACCTGGCCCTCCAGGTGGCAGGGAAAGCCGCCCGACAGTAACCACCAGCACTCCATGATCCGGATTGCGGATGAGAAGCGCCCCCGATAGCGCGGCCCGCGTCGAGGTCACAATCTGTTCATGCTTAGCATACCGCCTGCTCCGGTATTTTCTATCTGGTAATCCGCTGATTGCATCAGGGGTTTTCCATGGATTTGAGAGCCAACCAGAGGAATCTCTGGACACCGGCACGGTGGGGCCTTATCAAGGGATGTGGTCTTCTCCCCCCGCGGTGGCACCGGCGTTCAGGCCTGGTCGGGGCGCCCCGTTGGCATCGTCGGCCCGGTCGTCGCTGGGGCGGCGGGCGCCGCGTTCGCGACGTTCGCATTGCGGCTGCCGCGGGTGGGTAGCCCGTTCCCTGGGTGGGTGGACGTGCTGACCCAGCCGGTCGGGGTGGTGTTTCTCGCGTTCGGTCTGTACGTCTGGGTACGGCGGCCCGAGATCACCCGAATGGGTGCCCTGTTGTGGACGGTCGGCTTCACCTGGTACCTGGGGGACCTGCAGTGGAGTCATAACCGTGTGCTGTTCACGATAGGCTTCTGGGGCTTCTATCTCAACGCGGTGCTGCTCGCTCATGTGCTGTTGGCCTCCCCCGACGGTCGGCTCAAGAATCGCCTCGAGCGGGCAGCCGTGGGCGCCGGCTACGGGGTTGCTGTCATCACACAGGGTCTGCGGATTCTCGCGGAACATCCATTGGAACCCCAGGGCTGGGGCAGTTCCACTGCGAAGATCTCTGCCTGGGCGCCGATCGGAAGCGTTCTGATGGTGGCCGTCGTCGCATTTGTTATTATTTTGGTTGTCAGGCGGTGGCATACCGAGTCTCCCGCGCAACGCAAGGCGCGTGGGCTGTTCTGGCCCGCAGTGACGATGATCGGCGTAGTCCTGGTCTGCCTTGCTCTGGCCGCATTCGTGCGTGCGCCGCTTCCCGTTATCGGCTGGCTGTTGGTTGCATACGCGATGACGCTGCTGATGCTCGGTCTGGCGACCGTGGCCAACGCGGTACGCATGCAAGTCGGCCATCGGCAGGTATCGATGCTGCTGGGTCGCCTGCAGGCGCGGCCCGACGACAACGGCTGGCTACGCGACGCGCTCGCCGAGGCGCTCGTCGATCCCTCCCTGACACTTCATTATCGACGAGCGGACTCCGGTGATTATGTGGATTTTCATGGGAATCCAGCGCCGCTGCCGCTCGGCGACATCGGCCGAGCCATCACCTATATCGGAGAATCAACAGCCCCGCTCGCGGCCATCACGCATGATCCATACCTCAGTCGGCATAGTCAACAACGCGAAAAACTGGATGCCGTCGTAGGTGCCGCCGAACTCGCCATCCGCAACGCCCAACTCCTGCTGCAGGTAGAGAGCCGCGCTCATCTTCAGGGTATAGTCGATGTCGAGATGCAGACTCGAAAGAAGATCGGTGCGGAACTGCACGACGGGCCGCAGCATCAGCTCTCCGCGATCAAGCTCATGATAGGCCAAAGGCGCACTGCGGCTTCTGGGAACGAGCGTGAATGGCTGCAGAGGCTCGATACCCTGGTGCAGGATTCTATTCGAGATCTACGAGAAGTCACCCAGGGTGTGTACCCGTCGCCCCTACGCCTGCACGGGTTGGCGCAGGCGCTTGATACGCTCGCCGAGAAGTCACCCATACCGTTGGTTATCGAGGCGAGTCCGGGGCAGTGGCCCGAGAAGGTGGCGGAGACCGCTTTCTTCATCATCAGTGAGGCTACCGGAAACGCGCTGCGGCACGCGGACGCCAGCCACATCACCATCCGGCTGTCGTCGGTCGGTACTGCCATGGTGGTGGAGATTCGGGATGACGGTATCGGCGGAGCCAAGCTGAAAGAACGCGGCGGTGGCCTTCGGGGCATGCATGACCGGGTGGCCGCGTACAGCGGTTCGCTGCATGTCGAGAGTCAGGTAGGAAAGGGAACCACGGTGCGAGTGATGTTGCCATGCGAGTGATCGTCGCCGAGGACAGCGGTTTTCTCAGCACAATGATCGCAGAGGGTCTGACAGAACGAGGAGTTGATGTCGTCGGGGTCGCCAGAACAGCGCAGGCTCTGCTCGACCTGACTGAATCCGCGCAGCCGGACATAGTCACCCTCGATCTCAGCATGCCTCGCGGACAATCCGACAGCGTCCCGGAACAAGGCGTCGGTCTCGAGGTCGCACGGGCGATCCGTCGGACGAACCCGCGTATCGCCCTGCTGGCCGTGTCCCAGTATGGCGAGTTGCCGTGGGTGGAAGAAATCATCAGGTTGGGACCGCGTACTGGTTATCTTCTGAAGGACCGTATCGAGGACCTCCCCGAGCTGATCAATACCATGCGTGCGGTCATGGAAGGCGATACTAAAGTCGATCCATCCCTCATTGTGAAGCTCGTCGAGCGTAAACGTCACAACGACCGAATCGATCGTCTCACCCCGCGTGAACGCGAGGTCTTCACTCTCGTCGCCCACGGTTATTCCGACAAGGCGATCGCCAAGCGGCTACATCTGTCGCAGAGCGCTGTGGAAGGGCACGTACGCTCGATTTATCGCAAGCTCGAGATCTCGGTGGTCGCCTCACCGGATTCGGCTGGCCAGACCGACGATCTCGACAGTCGAAACCGACGTGTCATGGCCACTCTCACATACCTCAGATGGGGCCGGAGCGAGTGACCGAAGTCGGACCGAATGACTGAAAAGGAGAATACAGATGGATGACAGATACGGAAATCCCGGCCGCGACAGAATGATCCATCAGAGAGACGGGCATCGTTCTTCGTCGTCGTTCCCCGACGCGGCGAACTCCTCCCCCAGCACACCCGCGATGGAACGGGCGCGTTTTCCCGGGATCTCCCACCGGGCATACGAGCACCCGTCGGCGCTGACCGCACTCACCGCGCTGAAGCGGGTCAAAGGATTCGATCTGATGTTGAAGTGGCTGCACTCGATGGTCGGCGAGCCGGTCGTGCGCATGCAGCATCTCACCTCCGCGGTGCGGGTCGGCCCACGACAGTTCCGGCGGTTACATGTAATCAAGGAGGAGGCCGGGGACATTCTGGACATAGGCGAGACGCCCGAGCTCTACGTCCGTAAAATGGGCGAGGTCAACGCCTTCACGGTTGGCATGGACCGACCCTTCATAGTGATCAGCACCGACCTGTTGGACCTGTTGGACGAAAACGAGCTGCGCTTCGTGATCGGCCACGAGCTGGGGCACGCCATATCCGGGCACTCACTTTATCTGACAATGGCACGCATTATCGCGAGCGCGGGCCTGGGTTCCTTCCCCGTCGCGGGCCTGGCGTTGGACGCCGCGGAGGCCGCGTTGATGGACTGGTCCCGCAAGTCGGAGCTCTCCTGCGACCGCGCCGGGCTGCTCGTGACGCAGGATTTCGCGGCATCGATCAGGACGCTGATGAAACTCGCCGCAGGCTCGCATTTCGACGAGATGAACGTCGCGGAGTTCATGGAACAGGCCGCCGAGTACGAGCTGGACGCCGGCGGCGTGCGGAACCGGATTTACAAGTACCTGCTGCCGTCCGGTACGCATCCGATCCTGGTGTTACGGGCCGCGGAGTTGGATCGCTGGGTACGCCGCGGCGAGTACGCCCGCGTCGTCGAGCAGCGTCAGTATCCGCTACGGTCCAAGGATTCCAGCGCCACGGTGCGTGATACCCTGCGCCAGCAGCTCGAGGCGGGGAAGGAAACCCGCCGGCAGAAGGCGACAGACCGCATCCTCCGCCGCTCGGCGCCCTCGGATGA
>NZ_CAKJTO010000043.1:0-15387 GCF_917627405.1 Protofrankia sp. Cj5 | reverse complement strand
GTCGTGAATGCCACCGGGCGGAGCCGAAGCGAGTGAGTGAACGACGAACGTTACCACTGGTTCACCTCGACGGGGGACATAATGATGACACTTGCCCGTACACTGACAACGCTGCTCGCGCTCAGCCTCCTCATGACCGCAGCCTGCGGGGAAATTCCAATACCACCCACATCCCATAACAAAAACGTGCCGAGTGCGCTTGTCGGTAGATGGTCCTCAACGGAAGGCGGGGGTGTCTCTTCATTCGCCATAGTGTTCCGTGATTCCGCTTTCTTTATTAGCCATTATTGGCAACCAGTTTCTTGATGTTGGTCTCGACGAGTTTGACCTTGGCCAGGATTTCTCCGGCCGTGGCGGTCCAGGTGAACGGTTTCGCGGTGGAGTTCCAGTGCTCGATGTAGTCTCGGATTTGTTTGATCAGCGCCTTGACTGAGCTGAAAGTGCCTCGGCGGATCGACTGCTTGGTGATGATGTCAAACCAGGTCTCGATTTGATTGATCCACGATGATCCTTTGGGAGTGAAGTGGAACGTGATTTTTGGGTTGTCTTCGAGCCACTTCATGACGTCGGGTGTCGTGTGGGTGGAGAGATTGTCGAGAACGATGTGGATCTCTTTATCCTGATGGAGTTTCATAGCTTTCTTGATGAAATCCAAGAAGTCGCCGCCCGTGCGGGTGGGACGGCATTCACCGAAGACCTTGCCCGTGCCGACATCGAGTGTCGCGAGCAGGTTGGTGGTGCCGTGGCGGACATAGTCGTGGGTTCGTTTCTCGGTGGCGTCGAAGTCGATCGGTAGCAGCGGCTGGGTGCGGTCCAGCGCCTGGATCTGCGTCTTCTCGCCGTAGCTGAGCACTACCGCCCCCTCGGGTGGGTTGAGGTAGAGGGCGACAATGTCCATGACCTTGTCCGCGAAGTCCGGGTCCCGGCTAATTTTGAAGGTTCCTTGGCGCCAGGGCTGAAGGCCGTTTTCCCGCCAGAGTTTGGCGACGAAGTGCCAGGAGACTGATCTTCCAGTAGTGCGGGTGACGTACTTCGCCATCTCCCGGGACGACCAGTGCGTCAAGCCCGTTTCTACTGGCGGGGTGGAACGTGTGAGAGCAAGGATACGGCCACGGATGTTCGCGGGGACCTGCTCGCGAGGGGCGGCGCGCGACCGGTCGAGAAGGCCGGCGCTTCCCTCGGACTCGTACCGCGAGATCCACAGGTTCACCGTCGGCAACGAAACGCCGGCCAGTTTGACGATTTCCTTCTTGGGTCTGCGCTCGTTATGCCATAAGACGATCCGCGCCCGTGTCGCGACGTTCGCGGAAATATCGCGATCATTGATCATGTCTCGAAGTTCCGCAATGTTTTTCACCGAGAGTTCCACGCTGTTATTCTAGCTAAATACCGATGATAAAGAAAGCGGAATCACGGAACACTAGAAGGCTTGGGCGGGCGAAGCCGCGACTGATCGAATGCACCCCCGGGACCCACCGCTACACGATCACTCCCGATGGGCGTCGGCATGCTCAGTTCCTCACCCGCGTCCACGACCGTCTCCTGCGCACCGGCCTGGCTGAACTCTCCGACCAGCGCCCCGACCCACCACCGCTCCGCCGAGCTGCCGACACCTACAACGCCGCCGTCGACCAGCTCATCCACCACGCCGGACTCGCGGCATGACCCGCATGCCCCAAACTTGACTCATCCTTCGCGGCTTCGCCCGCCCAAGCCTTCTAAGATGATCTTGAGACTTCGCTCAATATCAGTGGTCCCTTCGGGACAGCGTGCTGACGGACCGCTTCGAAGATCATAGTTTCGGTGGATGATCGATGAGTTCAGTGCACGGTGCGGTGATCTGCTGACTGGCAGCTACGACTGTGTGGACCGGATCGTGCTCAACGCCTACTACCCGTTGGGGCATAACCCGGGTGGGTTCCGGACCTGGTGGCGGCGGCTGCACGGCGGTTCGGATGAGCTGTTGGACAACACCCGCCTGATGCGGATGGCCGGACGGTTCTCCCGCCGGGTACGCGCCTGGGCGGGGGCCAACCATGTCCCGGTCATCGACTGCTCCCGGGGGGAACGCAAACACCGGATCGCCGAGGACTACCTGGCCACGAACACGGTGACTACCGGTGTGTTCCTCATCCTGGTCGCGAAGGCGGCGGCGTCGGTGTGGGACGTACGCCGCTCGAGCGCCGGCACCATCGTCAACATCGCCAAGAAGCAGGCGTATGTGAACCACTACTCGTTCCACATCATGGACCCGCAGTGGGGGCACCTGACCATCACGATGTCCGGGCATCCGCCGTTCGGCGCGCAGGTGATCCTTAACGGGCACGAGTACGTCGCCTGCCAGGCGCAGGCGGCCGGGTTAGGTTTCACCAAGGAGGGCAACTGCTTCACCGCGGTCGCCGACCCGCACGCCCTGGCTCAGGTCGCAGACGCCTTGTCGCAGCACGCGGCTATAGGGCACCTGAGCCAGGCCTGCGACCGCTGGATCTACACCGCGTGCCTGTGCTTCGGGCTGGAGGGCGACGAGCAGGCCCGCAGCGGTTTCCGCTATAACTACTCGATCTACCAGGTCGAGTACAGCCGCAACGTGCTGTTCCGGGTCGGCGGCCAGATGGACCGGGTCTTCAACGCCGTCGTCGACCGGACCCGTTCCCGTCTGGACGTGCCGATGCTGCGGACCCTGTTCGGCGCCAAGAAACGCCCGGGTGCCCATGGCACCGCCGACCTGTCGCCACGACTCGCAGTCATGATCGAGAAACCTAGGTGGGACCTGACCCTGTTCAAAGTCCACTTTGGGCTGTTGACGTTGAAGGGCTACACCAAAGGCGAACATGTGCTGCGCTTCGAAGCAATCACCCACAACACCAAACAGCTCGGCGTCGGCCGGACGATCGAGCGCTTCCCCGACATCGTGGCACGGCTCGCTGGAATGGTCGAACGGTTCACCACCGCCCTCGACTGCGTCGACATCGGTTTCCTGCCCGACACCACCCTCGACGAGCTTCCCCGGCCCTCCCAGATCGGCCGCACCCGGGTCGGCGGCATCGACCTGAACAGCCCACGCATCCGGGCCACTTTGTCCGCGGTCCTCGCCCTGGCCGCCGCGCCGACCGGTTTCACCGTCGCCGACGTCACCGCCAAGGTCCACGCGATGACCGGACAGACCGACGCCGACTACACCACCCGTCAGGCCGCCTACGACCTGCGCAAGTTGCGCGGCAAAGACCTGGTCGTCAAACCCGGCCGGTCCCGCCGCTACCAGCTGCCGCCCGAAGCCGCCCGCACACTCGCAGCCCTGCTCACCCTGCGCGAGCAGGTGATCAGCCCGATCCTCGCCGGCGTCCGCAGCCCCCGACCCGGCCGCAAACCGGCACACTGGACCCGCATCGACCGCGACTACGAGACCCTGCGTATCGACATGCAAACCCTCTTCCACGATCTCGGCATCGCTACCTGCGCCGGCGCGGCATAGACAACATTTTGTCGATCACAACACCTCAAGCGCCTAGCCGTGATTGAGAGAAAATGATCCACTACTTTGCAACCGGGCTGCACCCACCGCCGGGTTCTTCCCAGTCTATTGATCCAGTAGGGCCTGCAGTGCGATCTCGACTTCCCGGGTGACTTCCGGTGGCCAGTTGCGACGACGAAGATCTTGAATGCCGGAAAGTGCGTCAGCGCCGCCGACGCTGCCAAGCGCGGACGCAAGGTACACGACCTCGTTCTCGGTCAGGATCGGAGCGCGGAACTCGCTCGCCGCGAGCGCCGCGAGCGCGGGCGCGGTGTCGGGGTCGGCGAGCTGGCCCAATGCCTGGATAGCCACCAGCCGTAACGCCGGGTCATGCAGTGAGCGTACGAGTAGCGCACGCACCTCGACGTGCTCGCCCAGTTCCGCCAGCAGCTCAGCAGCTTCGTCATCGATGTCGCGCCAGGTTACCGGTATCGAAGCAGGCAGTGCTGGTCGGGATACGACCACGGCGAGGATCTGGTCTGCCGATACCGTTGGGTCGCCGTCGAGCAGTTCGCGTCGCAGCTGCTCGGCTCGCTCCTCGGCGGCCCATGGTCCAAGCGGCCCGGCGAGCGCCGCCAACACGGCGGCCACCCGTTCGGTTGGTACCCGGTGCTGACTCACGGGGTCTCCCTGATCTGACCGCGGGACTGGACCACCAGCCGGTAGACGTAGCGCGTCGCCTCCGCGCCGACCCAGTATCCGACTGCGCCGCTCACGAGCATTCCCACGCCATGTGCGGCCCACGCCCACGGCCCGGCAACGTCGGCGGGCGTCCATAGTGCGCTGAAGCCGGCCGCGGCCGCAGCGGCGCCGCCCCAGCCCGCCAAGCTGACAATGGTCGCTTCAAGGTGATCCTCGGCTATGACGATCTCGTACAGGTCGACTGCCACCGCCACGACGATGAGAACTTTGCCGCCAACCCGCAGGACGGTGCGGATCCGGCCCGCGATGCGCATCGTGGCCGCCAGTTCCGCGGCCGAGGCCTCCAGTGGGGCCACCCGTACACCGTGACCGGCAGTCTCGATTGCGTGTACGAGTGGCATGGGCCCACCGCGGAGACGGATCTTGGCTGCGTCGGCGACCACGGTGAAGCGGCCCGGAGTAGCCGAGAAGACCGGTGGCCCGCCTGGAGTCGGGCTGCCTCCAGGCAGGATTACCTCGCCGACCTGGGATGCTGATGCGCGAACCTCCGCGCCGACGCGCTCCCACATCCGGCGCTCGGCCAGCTGCCGAAGCTGACGGGCGACCTTGTCCGCGAGCGTGCGGCTCAGGGTCTGCGGAGCGTCGCGGCCGGTCTTGATCCGGAAGCGTTCGCGGACCTGGACCTCGATCTCGGGTTGGGCGCGGGCGTGCTCCTGTGCGAATATGCGTTCCAGGGTCGGCTGGTCGTACCGGACGGCATTCCGGGTGTTGATCAACTCCGCCTGCACGGGGATGCTGTTGCCGGCACCCACCCCGGTGTACGGCGTACCCTCGGTTACAAACCATGAGCTGCCGCCTACTCCAAGTTCGGGGCGGAATGGTGGTCGGCCGGCAAGCATATTCTCGATCATCGCGACTGCCGCGTCCGGAGCGACCATCGCGCTACCCTCGACACCGCGCGGCATCGCCAGCGGCAGCCCTACCCCAAACCCCGGCGACCCGGCATCACGTTGACGGAGCTGATCGACGATCGCGCCGTAGCGGACCTGATCACCATGGCGTTCGGCCGTCTCCAACGCGGGACCGATGTCCGCGTCGGAGAGATCAGCGGGCGCTGTCCCGTTGAGTCGCTGGTCCTGCAGTTCCTCGGCGGTAGGCGGAATCCCACCCGGTAGCGATGCGCCGGCGTCTGCAAGCCCCCCGTCAGGCACGCCTGCGAAAACCGTAGGTGGAGGCGCATGCCTTCTCGACAGCTCCGCCTGGCAGATGGCCCTGACGCGCTGACTGTGCGCCTGCGCCGCGCCGTCGAGCGCTGACAACGCCGTGGTGGAAAGCGCGGCGACCCGGCTGAGGATGTCGTCAACGCTCATCGCGGTGAGCTGCCGGGCTGCCTCCGGCCAGTTCGCCCCGACGACCGCAGCCTCGTATGTCTGGTAGATCCTGCCGATCCGGGCCACCTCGGCTCGCCCCGCGTCGAGGCTGTCCAGGATCAGTTGCTCGTGCGGCCAGCCTGCCAGATACCGGCTGACCGCGGCCCGCGTGTTCGCAGCCTGCCCCACCGACAGGCCGGCGGCCAACCGCTGGATGTCCGGCGCGTTGAACCCGTTGAGCCGTAGGGCGACATCGTGCCAGTCACCGGCTGCGATCGCCGCTTTCAGGGAGACAAGCAGGTCCGAGCGGCTTACCCGCTGCACCACCAGGGGCATGTTCGCCGCCCGCTGTACGGTCTCGACTACGGTTGGTTCCGTGCAGGCGCAGTCCGTACGCAGGTCGCAGCCACACCGCTGAACCGACCCCGGCCGTTGTTCGGCGAGACCGGTGATCACAGCACGATTCCCTGCCTGGCGTTGCAGCGCCAGCAGCGCGGCCGGCCCGACGCGGGCAGCAGGCACCGCCTGTGGCCGCAGCACCGCGGGACGCGGACCAACCCGCGCCTCCCGTCGAGCCACCGCGTGTGTCACCGACCGAGCATGCTGGAGCGGCCGTCGTCCCGCATGACATATGGCACAGGGCTGCCCGAACGTGCAGGCCAAGGCGTTCGCTTCCGGCACAGACGTGTCCTTCACCCGGGCCGATTCGACCCGTCCTCCCCGGCCGGCTGCGGGTCCCTTTCTGTCACCCTTCGAACCGAAAACTTCCGCGTGACACCCTGAAGAATGCGCCTTTCCTCAGTGCATCACACGGAGGAATGTAGACTGATCGCATGGGCACGAAGATCGGTCTGGTTACGCAGGAGCTGGCCCGCACGAATCCGTGGTGGCGGACCGCCGAGTGGGTGGCGACGGATCCGGACCTGCGCGCGGTGCGCGACACCGGTCTCGGGTACCGGTCACCATGCCTGGACGGGCTGGTCGAAGGAGGCCTCTACCTGCTGCGGGGACCTCGCCGGGTGGGCAAAACAGTGGCCGTGAAGCAAACCATCGTCGATCTGGTCAGGCGTGGGACACCGCCGCAGGCAGTCGTGCGGATCGCGGCGGACGCCTGGTCGGCGGAGGACCTGCGGACGGTCGTCCAGAACACCGCACTTCCGCCGGTGCCGTCCGGCACATCACGGTGGTGGCTGTTCGACGAGATCACCGGGGCGACCGGTGACTGGGCGGCGCAGATCAAGTGGTTGCGCGACAACGACCCCGAGTTCGCGCTGGCCACCGTGGTGCTGACCGGGTCGAACGCGGCCGGGCTGACCGCAGCCTCGGGCGTACTCGCCGGCCGACGCGGGCGGATCGACCATGGCGACCGTACCCTGCTGCCGCTGGGCTTCCGCACCTTCGCGCGGCTACTGCGACCGCAGCTGCCGGACACGCCCGCTGTCGGCCTCGCCTATCTGCATGGAGAAGCGGCCCGCAGAACATACGCCGAGCTGTTGCCCTGGCTGGACGATCTGGTGATCGCCTGGGAGACCTATCTGATGTACGGCGGATTCCCGATCGCCGTGGCAGCGGCCCGTGCCGGTGAACCGGTGCCCGCGTGGTTCGTCGACGACGTCTTCAACGTCGTGTTCCGGGACGCCTTCTCGGCGTCCCAGCTCAGCCAGACCAGCACCGCAGCCCTGATGGAACGACTCATGCGGTCGATGGCGGCCCCCGCCAACATGAGCAGGATCGGCGCTGACCTGGATCTCAAGCACGATGTCGTGGCTCGCCACATCCGCTATCTCGGCGACGCCTATCTGCTCTGGCACTGCCCGCAGAAGGCCGAACATGTCTGGACGGCCCGGGAGCGCGCTCAGGACAAGCTGTACGCGATCGACCCACTGGTCGCACGGCTGGCCCACCTGCGCAACCCCGCCCGATCCGACATCGACCTCACCGTGCTCGCCGAGATGCAGACCGGCCTGGCCCTGCAGCGCCGCGCCCACGCCCACGGGGCCGGGGCCGGGGCTGGGGCCGGATGGGCCGAGGACCTGTTTCTGTTCCACCTGCGTACCTCGTCCCGCAAAGAGATCGATTTCGTCGCCGAGCAACTCGCCGGTACAGCGGTGGAGAGCAAGTACGTCGAGGGAGGCACCTGGCGAAGCGCGAACGCCACCATCAGCGAGTCCGGATACGACGGGCTCCTGGTCACCCGCAATGTCCTGGACACCCGGGAGGAAAGCGGGGCCTGGGCGGTACCCGCGGGAATCCTCTGCTACCTGATCGACACCTGAACCCCCGACCTCCTGCGAGGACGCCTGATCCGCTGGCCCTGGCCCTGTCGCCGTGGCTACGACGTTCCGGGATCTGATTGGTGTCCTTCGGTGGAGTCACGGTCACTCCAGGCACGTGTTCTCATAGCATGTTCGGTGCATGGCGGCCTCGACGGGCTGCAGCGATAGCTTCCCTTTCGGGCATGGTTGTGGACCTCGGGACGCCCGCCGTCCTCAGTCCCAGAACAATAGTCTGCATGTACCTGCACGACCCAGATACACGAGCTGCAGTCGGACGGCGTCGACGCACGCGAGTCCCTTTGAGGGAGCCGGTCACCAGCCGATATTCGACGATCGTTACTAAGGAGAAATCTGAATACTGGACTTCTTGGCATATTTCCAATATGCTGTTGACATGGCTAATGAATCAGGCTCCAGAATCCCGCGGCGAACCCTAGAAGATATCCGAGCGTTGGCGTTGAGTGCATATGACCGTGGCATGGCCGTGGATCAGGTGTGCCACGCGTTTGAAATTGGCCGGTCGACATTCTTTGGATGGCTCAAGATCCGACGCGAAGGGGGGCCGGAAGCACTCAAGGTGAAGCAGTCTCCTGGCCCCCAACCAAAGCTGACCAAGGAGCAGATTGATATTCTTTTGCGGCTCATCGTAGGCAATGACCCGCGGCAGTTGCAGTTCGACTTTGCTCTCTGGACGCGCGACATGATTCGTGACGTGATCCGGCGGAAGTTCGGGGTCGAGTACACACCTCAGGGGGTCGGGAAGTTGCTGCATCGAATGGGGTTGTCACCCCAACGTCCGCTGACGCGGGCTTGGCAGAAGGATTCGGACAAGGTTAAGAAGTGGAAGGAGGAGGACTACCCGAAGATTCGCAAAGAAGCCCAGGTGGAAGGCGCTTCGATCTTCTTTGGGGACGAGGCGTCGGTCCGCACCGATTTTCACTCTGGCACGACCTGGGCCCCAGTAGGACAAACGCCAATCGTGCACGGAACTGGTGACCGGGATTCCGTCAACATGATTTCCGCAATATCGGCTCAGGGTAAGCTGCACTTCCAGCTTCTCGACAACCAGAACGTGAACTCGAAAATCTTCATCGAGTTCTGCGAGAAGTTGTTGCACGATATCGACGGCAAAATCTATCTGATCGTCGACGGACACGGCTCGCACAAGTCGAAGGAAACTCAGGCGTTCGTCAAGTCGACAGACGGGCGTCTTAAGCTCTTCCTCCTGCCGCCGTACTCGCCGGAACTAAATCCGGACGAATGGGTCTGGAAGAACGTCAAGTATGATCGAATCGGCCGAATGGCAGCACGCACTCGCGACGAGATGCGAGCCGGGATCAAGGATGCGTTCGCTCGACTCGTTGCAGGTCCCGAACTCGTTCGCAGTTTCTTCAAGTCTCCCGATCTTGCCTATATAGGCTCCAGTAGTCTAGTTTCGTGTTAGTAACCTACAGGAGATGGCCGGCAACCACGCCGTTTCATCGATAGTCCGTCCGCATGTGCCAACAATCCAACGGGTCCACCTCGGCAACGACGGCCATCCCGACGCCAGCCAACGAGCCGTAATAAACGCAGCGGGTTTCATCGCCGATACCCACGTGATGAGTCGCGCGTTCGCGGAAGTGTGGAATCGGTTCTGGGCGGATCCTGCCAACTCGGGAATGCCGCAGCCAACGCTAGCTCGTTACCAGCAGGCGGTACGGGATCGCTGGATCAATATCATGGATACCTCCGTGAGACCGCAGATCCGAAGTGAGCTGGGAGTCAGCCCAGCGGTCACGCCCTCCTGGTTTCCTCAAGGCACGTGGATCTCCGCAGCCACGATCGCCCGCGGCCCGGATGCACTGGTCAACATCCTGCTACACGAGTCTCTTCATGGGGCAGGAGTCCCAGAGGGAGTCGGTGGCCTCGCCGTGTTCGAAAGCGCGATGCAGCTGTTGACCACGCAGGCAGGTTTTCCCATCGATCAAGGAGGAGCCACGGTCCGGGCCGAGGTACGACGAACCGGCTCCACAGCTGTCCGTATTGTGGGATCGGTAGAAATCAGCCGACAACCTACCGAACCGCCCCTTCTTCACCTCGCCACGGCCCACGATGGATCAATTATTGACAACAAACCCCTTCCAGGGTCCGTGGGAACCCATCCGATCGACATGATCGTCCACCTTCACCGGCACACCCGCTATGCCCTTCGTGTTCGGGAAGGAGCCGGAATGATGGGGTCAACAATGATCACAACACCCTGATCAATACTGCCGTGAAGACGGTCCCAGCTCGGCACACGATACGAACCGTACAAGCGGATCGGCTGCCGAGAGCGGGACGACCGTGTCGAGATGAACGTTCTTCCCGGTCGTCGCGACTCGGGCGTCAACGATCGAGTCAAGGTTACGGTTGCGGACGTTGTTCGACACCACCACCCATGGCTTGAGTCCGTGACCAAGATCTACCCGATTCGCATGGCCGCGTAGCGGTGGATTCACTCCACTGGCAACCGGAACACGTGCCGTTCGCGGGCAACCCGGGACTCTGCATGATCGGTCTCGGTCTCGGTCTCGGTCTCGGTCTCAGTCGCTGTCGCGGCAAGGCACGGTAACCGGCCTCCGGACGCGCCTCACGAAGTGACTCGAGCCCGACCTTGATGAGTGCCGCGTCATCAAGCACAGCACTCTTCCGCACATTATGACGCACGGATCTGCCGCATGGCAGATCCGTCGACGACGTCCGCGTCCCTATTCGCGCGCGTGCAGGACGTCCGTGTAGGGGCCGAACTCGTCGGGGAGGCAGAGGCGGCCGAGTTTGCGGTACTCCAGGCTGATCGCTGTCACCAGGTCATGCATGCCCACCACCCGGCCGTTCGCCGCGCCGAGGTAGGCGGCGGTGACGGCCGCGTTGCGGATGTCACCGCCGGCCAGGGTGAACGCCCGCCCGCAGAAGTCCAGGTCGACGTCGTCGGCGAGCGGGACGGAGCGCAGCATCCGCCGCCACAGTTCGCCGCGCTCGGCCTCCTCCGGCCGGGTGAACTCGACGATCACCGAGAGCCGCCGCCGGAACGCCTCGTCCAGGTTGGCCGCCAGGTTCGTGGCCAGGATCGCCGTTCCGTCGAAGGACTCCATCCGCTGCAGCAGGTAGGCGACCTCGACATTGGCGTAGCGGTCGCGGGCGTCGGAGACCTCCGACCGCTTGCCGAACAGCGCGTCGGCCTCGTCGAAGAACAGCACCGCGTTGAGCCCCTCGGCACCGACGAAGATCCGCTCCAGGTTCTTCTCGGTCTCCCCGATGTACTTGTCGACGACCACCGACAGGTCGATGACGTACAGGTCGACACCGAGGGATCCGGCGACGACCTCGGCCGCCATGGTCTTGCCGGTGCCGGACTCACCAGCGAACAGCGCCGTCACACCCTCCCCCCGGCCGCCACCGCGGCGCAGGCCCCAGTCGTCGAGCACGGTGCCGCGATGGGCCGCTCGGCCGGCGAGGTGACGCAGCGCAATGCCCGTCCGAGCGGGCAGGACGAGATCCTCCCAGCTCACCGACGGCCGCACCCGGCGCGCGAGCCGCTCCAGACCGGTGGCGTTCTGCGCCCGGGCCGCGGCAGCGAGATGCGCCATGGCGATCTCGATGGCCCCGTCTGCCCCGTCTGCCCCGTCCGCCCCGTCCGCGGCGGCCAGTGCACGGGCCGCGGCAACCGTGCGGCGCACCTGCCGAGGGGTGAGCCGGAACGCTGCCAGATGACCGGCCAGGGCCGATCCTCCCAGTTCGGCCGACCACAGCGCCGTCTGTTCGGTGGTGGGCAGCGGTTCGACATCGCAGACGAGAGGCGCGTGGCCGGGGGTTTCGGGCTCCCACCCACCGCGTCCGAACAGCACGATCTGCGGTGACATCGACGTGGCCAGACCGGCTGTGGCCACCGCAGCCACTGTGGCGGCCGACTGGGCGTCGACCGGCCCGGCTACCAGCGCGGCCCCGCGCAGCCGGGCCTCCCGAACCGCTTCGACCAGCAGCGACGTGTCGGATCCAGTCATACCGGAGGTGCCGGCCGACGCGTCAGCGCTGCTCGAACCGGCCAGGCCGGCACCGAGCTGGGCCGCGAGCACCGGCCGCCCTGCCCGCCGGCAGGCGGAGGCGGCTGCCGTGAGCGCGTCCGCTCCCGGCAGCTGTCGCAGGTAGGTCAGGATCACCCCGGCGGTGAGCGCGCGGGCCAGCCGCCCGACCAGCGCCCCACCCACGTCGGGCGGGTCGACGAGCACGGCGGCCAGCCCTGGCTCGGGCCTGTCGTCCCCCAGCAGGAACGCTGTCACCCGGTCGGGCACCCGCAGCGACCTCGTCAGGAACGGGCGGTCGACGTCCTCGACGACGAGCAGCCCGGCGGCCACCAACGCCCCGGTCGGCCCGCAGCGCGCCCGCGCGGCGGCATCCAGCGGTGAACGTCCGCACAGCTCCAGCGCAAGGCCCGGGCTGGCCCGCCGTCTGCTCACATCGTCGTGCAGGTAGCCGTAGAGCTTCTCGAACCGGGGATCGAGATCCGGGATGAGCGCGACCAGCAGAATGTCCACATCCAGGTCACTCAGTCCACACCGGCTGGCCAGCGCACGCAGCCGCGGCTCCGCACCGGCGGCCTCGGCCACGCCGGCATCGCGTTCCACCCGGTCTGCGAGCGCACCCGAGGTGTCCGTCAACGACGCGCCCGAAGGATGATCGAACTGCCGTCGGCCGTCGAGGAGCCGGTCGGCCTGCTCGTCGCTCAGGTAGAGACCGCGGAACGCATCGTCCGGATCGGGATCCAGCATGCGCCGTGCCGCGACCGCGGCGCGTACTCGCTCCTCGACCACGGCCAGCCGTCCGATCAGATCAGCCAGGGACGCCGGATCGCCGACGCACGCGGCAGTGGCAGTGGCAGTGGCAGTGGCAGTGGCCGGTGGCACCATCTACAGCTCCGCGACCCGAGCGGCCCGGCCGGCAGCCGCTCCAGGTGAACGCACGCCCGCCGGCCCGAGAACGGTTGAGGCATGCGGGGCGGTTGGATCGGCCGCACGATTCGTCCGCTCCGCCCGGGGGTCCACCGGGGATCGGCGGACGTCCAGGAACGGCTCCTCCCGTACCGGCGGGCCGATCTCGACCACCCGCGCCGGGTCGAACGGTGCCACCACCACAAGATCGAGGGATGGCTTCAGCTCCCCACCGAGGGCGTTCCAGACGTCGGCGATACCCCGGTCGCCGCTGGGCGGCAGGGCGAGCTGCAACAGCACGGGCAGCGGCTGGCCGGCGAGCTGGCCGCGTAGATGCACGGCGGGTACCCGGTCGTGGCGCAACAAGCCACCCAGCAGCTGGGACAGCAGCCGATGTTCGTCCTCGGGGCGCCGGGTCCACGCGGTGAGCAGGTAGGACAGCCGGAACCGCCGTGGGGGCGGCCGGCGGGCGACAATACGGCCTTCGGTGTTGCGGACCGGCTCGGCCGCGATCTCCCGGCGTCCGACGTCCTCACGTATGTCGTAGAGAAAGACGTCCACGCACGGGCCGTTGAGCCGGCTCGCCCAGTCCCGGGTCGGGGCGTCGAAGACCACCTCAGCCTCGCCCCCGGGCAGGGCTTCCGCGGCCAGCAGCGCGGCGAGCGTCGCGTCAACGTCGTGGATCATCCTCCGCACGGTCTCTCAGTACGGGCCTCAGGACAAGGAGCCAACCGCGCCCTCCACCTGCCCTATCGGGCACCTGCGCCGGCACGTATCGCCAGCGCGTCAGGCTGTTCCGCAATCGTGACCGCGCGCGTACCGTCGACATCGTGGCGATCTACAACCCGGCGCAGATCTACGGCTTCGCCCGGGGGGCGGGATTCTCCCCCGACCAGGCGACGACGATGACCGCGGTCGCGCTGGCCGAATCCGGCGGCAACAGTGACTCCCACAACTCCCACGGTGAGGACTCCCGCGGCCTGTGGCAGATCAACCTCAACGCCCATCCGCAGTGGCGGGACCGCGACCTGTACGACCCCCGGGTCAACGCCCGGCTCGCCTATGACGTGTCCAGACAGGGCCGGGACGTGTCAGCCTGGACGTCCACCCACCACGGCACGGACGCGAAGTACCTCGACTACAAGGCGCACGCCCAGCGGGCGGCGATCGAGGCGGGCGACGGCCCCGGCCTCGGCGTGTGGACGGGGACGCAAGGATACGGCCACCGGCTCGCCGCCGGCGACAATACCGACGACAGTGCCGGCGGTGCACATGGCGCAGCGCATGGCACGGGGCACGACGCCGGTTACGATTCCGGGCACAGTTTTGCGGATGCCGCCGGCCATACCGGTGTGACCGGCGGGACCGGAGCGGAATCCGAAGCGGCCCGGCGATTCCTGGACGCGGCACTCCGTCAGGCCGGCGACCACTACGTCTTGGGCGCGGAAGTGAACCTCGACGACCCCGACCCGGCCGCCTTCGATTGCTCCGAGCTGACCCAGTGGGCTGCCCACCAGGCCGGCCACGACATCCCGGACGGCGCTTGGGCGCAGTATTCAGCTCTGCGCGGTGAGGGCATGGAAATCCCCGTCGAGCAGGCACTGCGTACCCCCGGCGCATTGTTGTTCCAGTTCTCCGACGACGCGGGCCGCGGCCCCGGCGAGCCAGCCAGCGCGCACGTCGCGATCAGTCTGGGGGACGGTCGCACGATCGAGGCCCGTAACCCCCGGGAGGGCGTCGGGGTGTTCAACGACGCCGGGCGGTGGATGACCCGAGCCGCGCTTGTACCCGGGATCTCGGCCGGCACGACCGCTGGTGGCTCGCCGCTCGCGCCCGGCACGGCGGCTTTGGCTGGTTCAGCGGCCACATTCGGCGGGGGCCGAGGCGGAACCGACTCCGACGCGGACAGCCTCACCGATGCGCTCGAAGCGCAGCTCGGGACCGACCCCGCCAAGGTCGACTCCGACGACGACGGCCTGTCGGACGCCTACGAGATCCTGCGCCTGCACACCAGCCCGCTGTCCGCCGACACCGACGGTGACGGGATAGCGGATTCCATCGAGCTGGCGCTGGGGACGAACCCGGGTGATCCAGACACGGCCCACACTGGCCGGCTTGACGGCGCCACTGGCGATGCGGCCACGACGGACAGCGACGGCGATGGTCTGACCGACGCCCTGGAACGGGTACTCGGCAGCGGGCCGGACAACGCCGATACCGACGGTGACGGTGTGGCCGACGGAGCCGAGTACCGAGAGCACCTCAACCTCCTCGACCCGTCCGACCTGCATGGCCTGCATGGCCTGCATGGCCTGCCCGATCCGCTCACCGGATCGGGCACCGCGCACGTTGGCGCGCTGGCCGGCACCCACCCAGGTAACCCCCTACCGGGCCCGTCCGGCGCCCAGCTCAGCGATCATCTCGACAGCCGCCATCTCGACGACCACTCGGCTCCCGGCACGGAGACAGATCTGCCAGGTGATACCGGACCACACCTGCCAGCCCTGTAGACGATCACTGGCCGGTGCGGTGTCCTCACGGCTCCTCCCGCCGGGTCTGGCTATCATGACTGCCGGCCGAACAGGACCATGAGGATGTATTCAGGAGCAAGGGGGCGGCGGTGGCCGACTGGGGTGTCC
>NZ_CAKJTO010000042.1:0-41892 GCF_917627405.1 Protofrankia sp. Cj5 | reverse complement strand
GGCCACCGCGCCGGCCGAACCGCCGACCGCCTCCCGCCGCGGGCTGCGCCGCCGTCGGCAGACCCGCCGGCCCGGCCGCCGAGTGGATCTCGGGCCGGCCCGCGCCAGCCCACCAGGGCGCGTCAGCCCCCGCCGGCCCGAGCACATCCATGGATGTGTCCGCGGGAACGGCGCGGATCAGCGCGACCACATCGGCAACCGACGAGGCCGAGCCGACCATCTGCGGCCGTACCTGAGCACCCAGATCCGGCGGGACATCAACGCCCGGGGGCGTGACCAGCACCAGGCGGGCGTCGCCGGGACGGGCCACAAGAGCCGCCAGCAGCTCCCGCTCATAGATCGTGGCAACAATGATCGGCTGGACCAGCCGTTGCGGCCGCGGCTCGCTCAGGCCGTCGTCGGCCACACCGGTTGACGGTTGCTCCCCGAACCGGTTGTCCCCAGGCTGGTCGTCCCCGAATGGTGGTTCAGCCGACGGTGGCAGGACCTCGTAGCCGGGTCCGAGCGCGCCGGCCATCGCCCCCGGGTCGGCGGGCAGACTCGGACTCAACCACACGTGTGTCATGTGCATACCGTGGCGGTCACGCCTGAGGGGAAGCTTTCGGAAACCTTGGAATGTCCTGTTGGATCGCGGCACCCCCGCTGGAGCACGGCCCCAGCGCCGGAGCACAACGGCCCGCCGCGCACAAACCTCGAAGGATCAGTGATCTCGCCAGCCGGCGCGACAGCGGCTGACCAGCTCGCCCGCGGCCTCCCGCCGCGCGAAAAAATATTCAGTTGTCCATCCGGCGAAAAAATTATGTGATTAGCACATCAGCAGCGCCAATATTGATGAGCAAATGCGAATCGTGTCGTGCCGGGGGTGCCATGAACAACGGTAGTAGCAGCATGGGCCTGACGATGATCGTCGCGGACAGGGTTGGCACGCCGTTATGGATTATCGTGCTCACCGGCCTGGCCGCCCTCGCGGCGGTCGTGCCCACATGGACCTGGCACGGCAGCGGCCACCTCGACACGATCGCGCACGAGGGCGGCCATGCGCTCGTCGCCTACCTCCTCGGACGCTGGGTCCTTGGGGTATGGCTGTTCTCGGACACGTCAGGCCTCACAAGCACATATGGGCGGCGCAACCGGTTCGCCGAATTCCTCATGCTGGCAGCCGGTTACACCGCATCATCCGGGCTCGGGCTGGGAGCGGCGGCCCTGCTGAATGCCGGTCACATCACCGCGACGCTGCTCCTTGCCCTCCTGGCGCTGGCGGCGCTTTTCCTCGTCACCCGAAACGGCTTCGGAAAAATGATCGTCGCCGGTACCGGCACCGTGGTCATTCTGGTACTGCATTCGGCCTCGGTGGGCACGCAAAGTGCGCTCGCGTGTTTCCTCACCTGGTTCCTGTTGCTGGCCGGGCCACGGTCCGTACTCGACCTGCACCGAGCGCACCGGAAAGGAGCATGGTCCTCGGACGCGGACGCGATGGCCGAGATCACTGGCATCCCCGCCATAATCTGGATAGCCGGCTTTGGCGTGTTCACCGTCCTGTGCCTGTTTCGCGGCACATACCTGTTCCTCGGCTGACGCCGGCTCCTTCGCACGATCTTTCGAGATTTTTGAGATCAACAGCTGGAACATGGGCGCATGACCACAGCGGATCAATCGTCGGTCCAGCGGTGTCTCGTGATTGACATCTCGACGGTGATGTTGTCCATAGCGGCGGCCCGAGCCCGGCATACAGGGACTCTTCCACTGATCACCCCCTCTTTACGGTCAGCCGACAGCCTGGTGTCAGATGTGTTACATGGGTTACGTGCGTCAGGACGGGTAGAGCTGTTCCATGGCTCGACAACGGAGGGGTCCGACAGCCCAGCGCGCACCGAACGTCACACGCCGACGGAACACCAGATACACACGGAACGGCACACACCGCATGTCACGCATCCGGCCCGCCGCTCGGGCAGCACGGATGACCCGCCCACCAGTTTCTCAGCTGCTCTTCGCCGCGACCGCGATCGCGGCTGTGATTGTCATGCCCGCCGACGCACTGACGGCATCCTCCTCGGCGCCACCTACGGTGCCGTCCAACATCCAGGCCACTCCAGCCACAGTGCCAGCCACCGATATAACGGATATAAGAGACAGATCGGCCGCCACGGCGCCGGTCGGGAGCGCTGCTCCATCCACTGATGAGCAGATCACGCGGGCGGTACGGACGAGCCCGTTGCTCGGTGAGGTTCCCCCGGACGGCATCCAGGTGGTCGACGTCCGCGTATCCAGGATCGACCCGACCGTCGCGGTTGCCCATGTCGTGCCAGCCAGTGGTGAGACCGACCCAGCGACCGCCCTGCTACGGCATTCGGGCAGCCACTGGGCCGTCGTCGAGCTCGGTACGGCCGGCGTCGGCTGCGACAGTCTCAGCACGGCGGTCCAGCAGGAGCTCGGGCTCGTCTGCGAGCTTTTGTAAGCTTTCGCGAGCTTTCACACCAACAGCCGCCCCGTCCGGGCTGGTCCGGACCAGCCCGGACCAGGCCCAGGACGCCAGCGGATGATTCGGTCCAGCCCGATCAGTTGGCGAACGTCAACACCGACAGCAGGGCGACAGCAAGAATGATCGTGCCACGTATCGGTACCTGCCAGCGCTCAACCGCCGCACGTCGCTCACTGACCGCGGACAGCGGACCAGCCAGCATCATCAACATGATCCCGGCCCACACCAACGCGAACACCGGACGACCGGGGCGTGCGTCGAAGGCATAGATGATGATCGATGCGATCAGCATGAGCGCAAAAGTAATCTGCGGCAGGACCAGCACGGACATCGTCGGCTGGAACACTTTCTCGGTCGTACCGGAGGAACGCGGCCGGTAACCGAACGCAACCCACAGGAACGCGATCAGATACAGCGGGGCAATGAACAGTGAACTCGCGACCGTTCGGGCCGCGGGCCTGCCCCCCGCATAGGCGACAATGAAGAGCATCGAACTAAGCAGGTAGGGCAGGCCGAAGAACAGGTAGGCCTCTTCAGCGGCACCGGACACCAGCCGCATCCGGAAGATCACAGACATCGGTGGGCCCACCAGAAAAACCATCTGAACTGTGGTCAGGAGCGGGCTGAGGCTGGTGTGCAGGTAGTGCGCCCGCTGCCAGCCCCGCAGGCCTGGTTTGCGCAACGGGTTGTCGAAAATTAGCAGGCGCATATGGTCCATCGCCCATCGCAGACGCTGCTTGGCGTAGACGGCGGCGGTCGCCGGCGCTGTCCCGATCGAAATCGGCCGGGCATGGTAGACGCTGGACCAACCACGCGCGTGCAGTTCGTAGGATGTCTGCACATCTTCGACCAGATTCCATTCGCTGAATCCGCCAGCCGACTCGAGAGCCGACCGGCGGTACAGGGTCCCGTTGCCGCAGGAGAACGCGCTGTTGTCACGGTCCTTCGCCGGCTGGATGGAACGGAAGAGCATGGGATCAGCGTTGTTCAGGACATCCGCGCGACCCGTGTCAAAACACTGGGCAGTACAGACGAAACCGACTGCCGCGTCGCGCAGATAACCGACTATCCGCTCCCCCACGTCCGGCACCACCAGGTGATCGGCATCAAGGGTCAGAACCGCGTCGCCATTGGTGCGGGCCAGCGCGTGGTTGAGATTACCGGCCTTTCCCGGGGTCCCGTCGACGCGGGTGAAGCACGGTATGCCGAGACGTGCGGCGAGCGCGTCGATTTCCCGCCAGTTCTTCCGGCCGGCGATGCGGCCGTCATTGAGAACGTAGGTCTGGTGCGGGTAGTCGATCGCCAGGGCGAAACGCAGCGTCCGCTCGACCATCGACGCCGGCTCACCGCACACCGTCACGAACACATCAAGCGTTCCCACCGGCGTCCCGGCGTGGCGTACCCTGTCCGGGCGCATCCGGCCGATCATCACTGCCGTCCAGGCGACAGTTATGTAGCTGATCAACTCAGCGCCGTAGAAGAGGCGACCGAACGCGCCCGTACCGTCGAGCGTGCCCAGGCGCCAGATCAGGTAGATCCCGCCCAGCACAATGACCAGCGCACCGGCCACCGGTCCCAGGCGCCCGCCGACCGGGCCGCCCGCCAACGTGTCCCAGCGGTGTCGTGCGGGTTCGTCCGTCGGCACCCGCGGCCGAGGCACCCATGGCGCGAAGCCGTCGGGAGCCGGCGCGGTAGCGTCGACGGGCGCTGCGTCGCGAGCCATACTTGCCACCTTTCAAAAAGATTTGCCTACTGCCAGGAAGAATTTAAATAACGGTCGCCGCGCCCAGTGACTGCCGCCGGCCAAAGCGGGTAATTTATGGAATACGGGCGTTTTCTATCAACGGGTCACCGGCCATGCGGGAATCCGTTGCGTCCGACCGGAAAAATATTAATCAATACGCTGCTCCAGGCTGGTGCCGACCGGGCTGGCGCGACCCGGAATGCAGCCTGTTCGCCCCGACAATGGCCGGCAAGAGGGACGGTTCAAGCACAGGGTAACCTCTTGACCGCCTTTCGTGACGACTGCGGCCGCGACTGGCTCGGGTACACCCGATATTGGCCGGCAATGGGGTGATTTCCCCCTCGGTGGCCGGCCGCCACGCCCGGCATGCTTCGGCGGAATTGTTCACCACGCCAGCAAACGAGCCGCTGGCCACCTACGGGATGAAATGTCCAGAAACTGACCGATGTGACCAGCATGACGGCCGGCTCGGCGGCCGGCAGGTGACAGCCGTCATATGCCCGACCGATTTCGGCGGTGACCCGTCAACCTTATGGGATCGTGAGAAGGTACCCACGGTCTTGTCCAGACCCGGCCGAGGGGGAACCAGCCGGTCAAAGAGTACGCGATCACAATTCTTTTCATGCGGCCGGCTGCCCCAGAGGACCTAGGAGTCCAACGATGAGCAGCACTCGGCCGATCGGGCCGCAGCGGAACGAACCCAGCTTCGACGCGCTGTCGGAGGCCCTGGATGAGGCGGCAACCGCCGTCCAGAACCTGGAACCCACCGCGCGGCAACAAGCCGAGCAGCTCCGCCACGCCGTCGAAGCCCTCCATGGCAGCGGGATCAACGCCATCGTCCGGAAACTGCGCGCCGACCCCCGCGGCCGCGAGCTCCTGTTCGAACTCGCGGATGATCCTCTGGTGCATCTGCTCTTCTCGATGCACCACGTCATCCAGCCCACGCCGGTGACCGAATCGCTGCACGCGCTCGACAAGGTACGGCCCTATCTGCGTGCCCACGGCGGGGATGTCGAACTGATCCGGATCGACGGGGATACAGCCTTCCTGCGGGTGAACGGTACCTGCAACAGCCGCGCCCTGACCGGAGTCACGCTGCGTGAAGTAGTCAAGGACGCTCTGGTCGGCGGGGTCGCATCCATCGCGCGGGTGGTGATGCTCGCGGGTGAACCGCCCCCGACGCTCATCCCGCTGGGTCCCGTCCGCACCCGCGACGGCGGCTGGGTCACGGTCGGTACGACCATGGAGCTCTCCCGCCAACAGATCACCGCGCTACATCTCGAGCGAGCCGACGGCGCCGAAGCCGATGTAGTGATCATAAGTATGGACGATCAGCTGATCGCCTACCGCGACACCTGCGCCCACCAAGGCCTCCCCATCAACGTGGCCCAGCTGGACCCGGCCACGGGCACCCTCACCTGTCCCCGGCACGGCTTCTGTTACGACGCGCGGTCCGGCGCCTGTCTCAACGCGCCGGGCGCGCGGCTGGAGCAGCTTCCCCTGCGGATCGATAACGGTCAGGTGTGGATCCGGATCGACAGATAGATCGACGGATAACCGGTTGGGGCGCGTGCCCCAGCGCCGCGACGCCGCGTCTCCTGTGCCGGTCGCAGACCGCCTCACAGGTCGAACGGACGGCTCCCGGCGGTCCACAGCTGTGTGAACTGCTGCTCGACGAACTGCGCGAACGTCGAATCAACCGGAACCTCATACTGCGTGGTCCGGGATGATGCGTCGCTCATCGGAAGCGTCGCGACCAGCGCGCGGGCGTCCGACCGGTAATACGCGACGGTGGACGCCGCCCGGTAGACCCGCACCGCGATGTGTTCCCGGTCCGAGCCGGTCAGCCCGTCGACGAAGCTCCGAAGGCACCGCAGATTCGCCTGGACCAGTCCAGAGACATCGTGCGACATGCCGATCTCCCGGGTGCGCTGGACGTCCGCGGGCGAGTCGGGGTCCAGCAACATGATCTGAACCAACGCACCCCGGTCAAGGGCGCGCAGAAGCGCACCGAGAAAGGAATCCCGCAGCCGGTCCTCGAGGAGCTCTGTCCAGGTGGAGAGAATCCGCACAACATACTCACTCGCCGCAACCCGCTGAATGAACCCATCATGATCAAAATGGTCGAGGACACGTTCCGTCGCCGGCTCAAGCCGATCACCCGGGCCGCGTATCAACCAGTTACGGACCTCGGACTCCTCCGCACCATCATGATCATTAAATAATGCCAGCGCCTGGCTCCACGACGCCCGCGCCTGTAGATCGTCCTTCCGCCAGTAATGCAGCCTGCCCCGGCGGGCAAGGGTTCTCGCCTGGTTCAGCATGTCGCCACGTTCCTGGAAAATGGACAGGCAGGCGTCGTAACAGCCGAACGCCTCGGGATCACGACCCCGTCGGCTGTGGGCGTCACCCAGCAACAGCAGCGCCTCGGCCCGCAACGGCAGATGCCCCTCCGCCTGAAAGAAACGCTCCGCCGCACCAAGCATCCCGATGGCGTCGTCCACCCGCCCGGTTCGCAGGAAGGCGGAGCCGAGGGCCATCCGGGCACGCTCGACCGCAAGCTGGTTGCTTGTCATCTCGCAGTAACCGACCGCAGCCTCCAGGCAGGACAACGACTCGGCGGGACGAGCCGCGGCAAGATAGGCCCGACCGAGGGTTTGGAGCGTCCGCGCCACACCGAACGTCACACCGAAGTCACGAAAAAGATTCCTGCCGATACGAAGATGATCAATAGCCTCATCGATCCTGCCGTCTTCTGTGTCCAGTTCGCCCAGGTTACGGCGCGCCGCGGCCTCGCCGATCGGCCAGGCTGTCGAGATAAACAGCGCCAGGCTCGCCTCGAACAACCTTCGCGCGCCGGCGCGGTCACCCTGCAACCGGCGCAGCAGCCCGAGATGGCGGCGCACGTTCGCCTCGGCCACCTGGCTGCGCTGCCGCCGGGTGGCCGCGAGAGCCGCCTCATGGGTCCGGTGCCAGAACGACCAGTGCGAGCCGATCTCGAAGAAGTCGACGAGCGCGGCGCTGAGCAGCCACGTCATCTCATCGAAGCCTTCAGCCTCAGCCTGTTCGACGAGAGCGACCAGGCTCTTGCTCTCGCGGTCGAACCACTGGATCGGACGCCCCGTAACGGATTCGATCATTCCGTCCTCGGCCGGTTGCCACCGCGGCACAGACTGGCGTGGGACGATCGGAATACCGATGTGCAGCCGCTTGGCGGCCTCCTCCGCGCAGGCCAGATACATCTCCAGGACCCGTTCGAGCGCGGCGGAGCGGTCGGCGGGGCTGTCCTCCTGCGCAAGGCGCTCACGCGCAAACAACAACAACAGATCATGAAAACGATACCGAGACTCGCTTCCATTACTGGCACGACGTTCGAGAAGCTGCCCAGCCGCCAGCTCCTCAAGCAGCTCGGAAGCCTGCCGCACATTCTGATCAAGAAGGGCCGCCGCAGCCAGCGGCCCTACATCCTCCGTCTCCAGCACGGACAGCAGACGGAACGCTCGCCGGGTCGCCGCTGGCAGCTCCCGGTAACTCAGGTCGACACTGGCCCGCACTTCAAGATCTCCGACCCTGAGCACGTTCAAACGCGCAACCTGGAGATCCTCACGCAGCGAGCGGAGGTGCGTGTCCGGCCGCTGTTCGAGACGCGCCCCCGCGATGCGTACCGCCAGCGGCAGAAATCCGCACAGCGCCACGATGGTGCGGGCCTCCTCGGGTTCGGCTTCGACCCGCGCGGCACCCGCCACCTTGGCGAGCAGGGTGACGGCACCGGCGGAGTCGAGGACGTCAAGCAGGAGGTGATCCGCGTCCAGACTCGAAAGCGCACGCCTGCTGGTGATAATGACCCCGCAGGATGCCGCGCCCGGAATCAGCGGACGTACCTGTTCGGTATCCGTCGCATTGTCCAGGACGACGAGCAGCCGCTTGCCGTCGAGCGTCGAACGGTACAGCGCCGCACGCACTTCATGATCATCTCCTATTTGCTCACGCGGCACCCCCAGGCCGAGGAGAAACGACACCAGAACCGTCGACGGCTCAGCCGGCGAGTCGGGCGTGGCCTGTAGATTTATGTAAAGGATGCCGTCGGGGAAGCGAGGCCGGAGCCGATGGGCGACGTGAACGGCGAGCGCCGTCTTGCCGACACCCGCCTGCCCGGCTATCGCCGAGACAATCACGCCCGCGCCGCCTGTTTCCGCACCGACGTCAGCCGTTTCGAACAAGGTGAGGAGATCCGCGACTTCCTTTTCGCGGCCGGTGAAGTTTCTTGTCCCGGTGGGAAGCTGATACGGCACGGGATGACGCGCCGCGGCGACGAGCCCGACCTGTTCAACTGGCGGGACCCAGCGCAGGGACGGTTCGTCGGCAAGGATCGCGCGCTGCCTTTCCCGGATCGCGGTCGGTTCGATTCCGAGATCGCGGGAACGGCGCAACGCATCCAGGCAGACAGCGGCGGCATCCTCCCGGCGACCGTCGCGGTAGAGGGACAACGACAAATCCAGCTGTAGCCGTTCGTCGGCCGGGTTGTCGGCGAGCAGCCGCCGCAGGATCGGAACCAGCGGCCCGTGCCGACCAGCGGCCAGATATGCGGCCGCTCTTTCTTTCTCCGCGTACAGGCGAAGCTCACGCAACCGGGCCGCATAACGTTCGACAAAGGGGCGCGTTTCAAGATCTGATAATGGCTCTCCACGCCAGAGCGCCAATGCCACGTCCATCCGGTCGGCGGCGCTCGCCGCGTCTTTGGAATCCAGCAGCCGCCGGGCCTGTTCCACCCAGCTGAGGAAAACCAGCTCGTCAAGCTCCTCCGCCCCGACGTGCAGAACGTATCCGCCGGCGCCCCGCGCCAAGGGCTGCCCGTTGGACTGGCCCAGCACCCGTCGAAGATCCAAGATGTGCACCCGAAGCCGATGCAGGAGCTGGCGCCGACGCTCGTCATACCAACCGTCATCGCCCTGCATGGCTCGCAGCAGCTCCCGGTCAGGGATGGGACGGTTCGCCTCGGAGAGCAGAGCCGCGAGCAGCAGGCGGCGCTGCGGACCACCGATCGGCACCTGCCCGGCCTCGCCCACCACCTCGAGCGATCCAAGAACCCGAAACTCCATGTCATCCTGTTCCACAAAACAACACATGTCGCCAATTGGGTGATCCCAATGCCTCGGATACCATCATGAACCAGTATGCGGGATCTGTCTGTGACAACTTGAAGCAAAGTCGTGACCAGCAGGGTGTGCAGTCGCATGTCCGACAGGACGCAACCCCGGCACCGTCAGCGGTAGCAGTGTCAGCGGTAGCACTGACCAGATCCTGACCACGCCCGCGCATCACCCACGCGGCCGATTACGTATTTTGACGGAGTCGAACAGCCGAGTAGCCACAAACTGGACAACAGGCGACCAGTCAAGCCATCATCGCCCGCGCGGTGTCACACCCACCAGGGCCAAGCTGGCCCTGGTCGTTCACCCAGGTGCCGCGTTCACGCTCCTGACCAGCTGCTGACCAGCTGGTCTTTCAATGGGAACCGACGGGCGAGCTTCCCGAGACGACCCGGCAGGAGGGCAACATGATGACAGTTCACTCCGACTGCGCGATGGTGCCAGAATTCGCGTGGCGGGCGGTCACCGTGACCGGGGACCAGTTCGCGCTCCACGTTGACGACGAGACAATCATCCGGATGCGGGAAGAATGGCGTGCCCAGGGCCGGGTGACATGCAGGGCCCAAAAACATCTGATGGTCGTGGAAAGCAGCCACGGCGGCCTTCGGGTCACTGCCGAGTTGACCGGCGACGTACTCGCGGTGCTCCAAAAAGGACGCGGGAACACCCTCGTCAGGCTGACCGGAGACCGCTGGCTACGTTGGATCACACCCAACTGGCGGGGTTTCGCTCGAGGCTTCGTCACCCATACAACCAGCGCTCCCCGGACCGACGGGCACAACGTCGTTCTGTTCGCCCGGGACGGGATTGCGATTGTGCTCGGCGGCCACCGGGTCCTGCTCAGCTCGGCTGACGGAGCCCCGGCCTTTCATGAGTACGATCTTCTCCTGACTCTCGGCTGGTTCCTCATCCTGGTCGACGCTCCAGCCGTCCCGGTGGCCATCTGATTGCCAGTAAGCAAAGACGCTACATGCGCGGTGCGCGTGGCCGCCCATGGTCGCCCGGCCAGGTCCAGTCGCGGACTTCAGGCAGGTCCTCGAGATGTTCGGTGATGTGGGCCTGATGACGGGCGAGCTGGGTCTCGCAATGGGTGACGAGCCGGTCAGCGCCTCGCGGGGTGGTGCGGGCGAACTCGATGGCAAGGCGGGCGAGGTGGTAACGGCTGACACCGTTGCGCACGACCATGTCGAACGGGGTGGTGGTGGTGCCTTGTTCCATGAAGCCGCGGACGTGGAAACGTTGCGGATTGGGCCGGCCGTGCAAAAGCTGGTGGATCGCGCGGCTGTAGCCGTGGAAACCGACGACGACGTCGGTTTCGTCAGTAAACAGGGCGCGGAACAGCGGAACGGAGAAGCCATGGGGGTGCAGGTCCGCGCGAAGCAGGGCCATCAGGTCGACGATATTGACGACACGGACGGTGAGGCCCGGCGTGAACTGACGCAGCAGGTCAGCGGCGGCGAGGATCTCCATGGTGGGGACGTCCCCGATCCCGGCGAGGACGATGTCGGTGCGGTGCTCGCCGCCGTCGCTGCCGGCCCATTCCCAGACCGAGCCGCCGCGGGCACAGTGTTCAGCGGCTTCGTCCGCGGAGAGGTACTGCAGGTGGGGCTGTTTGTCCGCGACGAGGAGGTTGACGTGGTCGCGGCTGCGTAGGCAGTGATCGGCGACCGAGAGCAGGGTATTGGCGTCCGGCGGCAGCCAGATCCGGGCGATGCCAGGGGACAGGGGGACGACGGTGTCGATGAGCCCCGGGCCCTGGTGGGAGAAGCCGTTGTGGTCATTACGCCAACAGGTGCTGGTCAACAGCACGTTCAGGCTGGGTACCGGTGCCCGCCAGGGCAGCCGGGCGGCTTCCTGTAGCCACTTGGTGTGCTGGATGAGCATGGAGGCGGAAACCATCGCGAACGCCTCGTAGGTGGCGAACAGGCCGTGCCGGCCGGTGAGCGTGTAGGCCTCCAGCCAGCCCTGGCACAGGTGCTCGGAGAGCACCTCCATGACCCGGCCGGATGGGGAGACCCGGTCGTCGTGCGGGTCGGTCGGGGCGACCAGGCAGCGGTCGGTGACATCGAGGACGGCACCGAGCCGGTTGCTGGTCAGCTCGTCCGGGCTGAACACCCGGAAGGTGGTGGGGTTGTCCCGGTAGACGTCGCGGAGCAGGTCGCCGAGCGGCCGGGTGGTTTCGTGGATGACCTTCCCACGAGTTTCTGGACCGACCGTGATCGCGTGGGCACGCCAATCCGGCAGCCGTAGCGCCACGGCGCGCCGGCCGCCGTTAGCGTAGCTGGTCGCCCCCAGCCGCTTGTCGCCGGTCGGTGCGAGCACGGCGAGATCGGCGACCAACCGCCCGTCCGCGTCGAAATGCGAGTCCGGGTGGTAGGAACGCAGCCACGCCTCCAGCTGAGCCAGCTGGGCCGGCTTCTCCCGAACAGCCGCCAACGGCACCTGATGGGCACGGAAGGTGCCTTCCATCGCCACCCCATCGACCTGTTTCGGGCCGGTCCATCCCTTCGGGGTCCGTAACACGATCATCGGCCAGCGCGGGGTGGCGGTCACCACCGCGCCTGGGGCGCGGGCGTCGTCCTGGATACGGCGGATCTGGCTGTAAGCGGTGGCGAGCCTGGCCGCGAAGTCCCGGTGGACCTGGTGGGCGTCGCTCCCCTCGACCCAGGCCACCTCATAGCCGTGGCCGGCAAAGAAGGCGGTCACCCCGGCCCGGTCGAGGCGGCCCAGCACCGTCGGATTCGCAATCTTGTACTGATTGAGGTTCAGGATCGGCAGCACCGCACCGTCACGGGCCGGGTTGAGGAACCGGATGCCTTTCCAGCTTCCCTCCAACGGCCCGGTCTCGGCTTCACCATCACCGACCACTGCCGCGACCAGCAGGTCAGGGTGGTCGAACGCGGCGCCGAAGGCGTGCACCAGGGCGTAGCCGAGTTCGCCACCCTCGTGGATCGACCCTGGCGTCGGTACGGAGACGTGGCTCGGTACCCCTCCGGGGGTGGAGAACTGCCGGACCAGCCGGGTCAGGCCCGCCAGGTCCCGCGACACCTGTGGGTAGATCTCCGAATAGGTGCCTTCCAGATAGGTGTTGGCGACCAGTGCCGGGCCGCCGTGCCCCGGCCCGGCCACATACAGCACATCCTGCCCAGTCTCCCGTACCAACCGGTTCAGCTGGGCATACACCAGGTTCAGCGCCGGGGACGTACCCCAGTGACCCAGCAGCCGAGGCTTGATCTGCCCTGGCTCCAACGGCTCACGCAGCAACGGATTGGTACGCAGATAGATCTGCGCCACCGTCAGATAATTAGCAGCCTCCCAGTACCTTACCAGCCGACTGAGGGACACCTCGTCCAGATCCGGAATACGTCGATCCGTGGATGCGGTAACAGTCACCCACCTAGCTTCCTCCAGCACGGGACGTTCCGGCCAGCGGGCGGATCGAGTGTCTGTCGGTGTCCGGCATAGCCACCCGATCCGGCCGCATCTCGACGGCGAGCTGACAGCCGCCGGCTGGTCAGGCCGCTTCCGCCGGCGCGTAGGTGTGACAGCGCGGCGCACATACCCGGACGCAGGCGGCACAGCCGATACAGTTGCCGGCAGTCTCGATGGTCATAACCTTACGCTCGATCTCCTGCTCCTCGTCGAAAGGATCGACCAGCTCATCGTCTTCGTTCAGGCCCATCAGCTTCAGTACACCCTGACCGCACACCTTGAAGCAACGACCGCACCCGATGCACTTCTCTCGGTCTATCGCCATTATGTAATGAGGCACCCACGGACTCGCGTCACGAGTGGCAAACTGAATGTGGCTCATATAAATTCTCCTAGGTTTTCTGAGGTCCGCGGGCGCGCGCGGACCCATCTCAGCGTGAATGACTCAGGTGGCCGGCTCCCCAGCCTTGGTCTTGATGTCGTCGAGTTCACTCGCCGTCGCCCGTCAAGAACATGTGGCCGTTCAAGGATATGTCCGGCGCCGCGGCGCATACCCCGATCGTGCCAGAAGGCCACAATCACCGGTCCGCTCGGCCTCGGGCAAAGCGCCGAGGAACCCGGTCCGGCGTGCCGAACGGTCCCGGCCACGCCGCGAGGCCTATGGCCGGAACAGTTCTTACCGCCGGGACGCATGGCCCCCGGCGCCCCATCAGCGGCGCCGCCGGACAATGATCGGTAGACCGTCACGCGGCCGCAGAGTCACCAGCGGCTGCGGTACGATCTTCAGACCGACAGCGGGTTCGAACGCCCACCGGCGACAGATCGTGGCGAGAGCCAACACTCCCTCGGTTTGGGCGAAGCTGTTGCCGATACACTGATGCGGGCCGCCTCCGAAGGGGAAATAGGCATACCGCGGCCGGTCCGGGTCGATCCGGTCCCCGAGCCAGCGGGCCGGATCAAAACGCTCCGGCTCCGGCCACCACTGTTCGTCACGGTGGACGACCCACTGGCAGAGAAGCAGCGTCGAGCCGGCCGGCAGGCGATAGCCTCCAATGACACGGTCTTCCAACAAATAGCGGCCCATGCCCCACACCGGTGGATAAAGCCGCATTGACTCGGTGAACACCGCGTCGGCATATGGCAGCCGCGGCAGGTCCGCTACCGTTGGCCGCCGGCCGGACAGGACGGTGTCGAGTTCGGCATACAGCGCCGCCGCAATCTCAGGATGCTCTCCGAGCAGATGAAAAGTCCAGGTCAACGCGTTTGCGGTGGTTTCGTGACCGGCAAGCATGATAGTCAGGATCTCGTCGCGGACCTGCGTGTCGTCCATGCCCTCGCCGGTCTCGGCATCGCGGGCTGTCAGCAGCAGTGAGAGCAGGTCCCGCCCGCTCGCCCCAGTGGCACGGCGGCGCTCGATAAGATCGTAGACGACCCGGTCAAGAGCACGGCGAGCGTTACGGCGGCGTCTGGGCCCAGGCAGCGGCAGCCTCTCCAGCGTCTCGAAACCGGCCCGCACAGCCTTCCGAGTGACCACCATGTTCTCACTGATAGCTGTCCGGATGACAGCTACCTCGTTACTGTCGACATCGACGTCGAACAGGGCTCGGGTAACCATCGCCAGCGTCATCTCGATCATCTCGTCATGCAGATCAAGATATTGGCCATCCGTCCAGGAATCAGCCCGATCGTCCGCTGTCGCGGCAAAAATCTCCCCGTATTCAAAAATCCGTTGACGGTGAAACATCGGCTGCATGAGCCGGCGTTGCCTGCGGTGCCACTCCCCCGCGCTGGTCAGCAGCCCCCGCCCGAGCACCAGCGCAAGAGGCTCCACCACTGTCTGGCGGGAACCGAAGCCACGACGGACAACGCCTCGGGCGAATGCCCGGCTCGACCCGACGAGGACGTCCGCGATAACCGCCGGGTCCGCCACGAGGTAAAGCGACATCGGCCGCGAGGAGATCCGCGCGACCGGGCCGTACGTCCGATGCAGATGAGTGAGGCCCGCGAGCGGATCGGGGCGTAGCAGTCTGCCGGCCGCACGCGGGCCACCGGCCAGCCCCGGGACGGTTTCCGTGCCTTTCAGCACGAAAACCGCCAACACCGACACTGCTGAACAACAACAGCCGGAGCAATGGCCATGGCGGACCCTCCTCGGGATCGTGGGCGGGGGCAGGGGCACTCAACCCGGCAGGACGACCAGCAGACCGATCTTCACGATAATCGCGATCTCGGCACCGCGGTCCGAGACACTGGCCACGTCCACGCCGGGCCTCAGGGATGGCCCGAGTCCGGACCGAGCACCACCGGACACCCAACGATCACTGAAAGTAAAACATTCACCGCCCGCCTACAAGGCAGCCACAACCAGCGTACGGCCAAAAATCATGTAAACAATATAAAAATTTACTTCTCGACCGTCGCCACCAGCCGTGTGAACCCGCCCACCGACCTTTGAAGCCGCCCCGCTCGGGGACGTGTTCACACGGCTGGTGGCGCGACCCCTGCCGGGGTCGTCCGATGGAAGAGCTGATAAAACCGGTAAGCAACGCCTTCCCGAGCAATGTAACGAAGCTGCGTACCGAAGCCACGGGTGGACGGGCCAGTCCTTACCGGTGACGTAACCGCGTCAATATCAAGGTCACGAGCGATCGTTCGTGACCGCAGCGAATGCCACGGATCCGTCACGATCACTGCGCTTCGCCATTGATGCTTCGCCATGGCCACCGCTACCGCCCGCAACGATCCCAAGGTGTCCCGCCCCTCTCCTACGGGCATCAGAGCGGTCACCGGAACGCCACGGGAGGCCAGGTAGTTCGCGCCTGCCTGCCCTTCGGTGTAAGCATCCCCCGCCTGCGCGCCGCCGACCGTCACGACCAACGGAGCCACTCCTTGGCGGTACAGGTCAAATGCGTGGTCAAGGCGCGCCGCAAACACCGCGGAAGGGCGTCCGTCGTATTGGGAAGCACCGAGCACCACCAGCACATCCGACCGGCGCTGGTCGTCCGAAATCCCCACCGTCCACACCTGGAGAAGACTGGCCATGGTAATCATGGACCCGGCGAACAGAAGGACAACCGCTGCTTGGGACAACAGAAAATGCCAACGCATTCGAAGCCGCCGCGACACAACGCCCGCGTCGGTTTGGGGCAGATATACGACCGCGGCATCCGGCTGGATGAAATCGGCCTTCCCGGCCATCAGTAACCCCCCTTTGATCTGGACGCCGTGCTCGATTATCATCATGGCGGGGATCCGCTCGTCACCCCTCCAGTAAAATCGATAACGCGAGATATATACCCTGCATCCACATTCATTGAAACCTGCATCCAGCCGCCTACTCGGCGTTCGTTAATATCGACTGCAATTACCTGAGGCCGCTCCACCGCAATCAAGAAACTACTAAAAGTAATATATTGATACTCACGTGAAAACGAGTCACCACCCGAGGGCTCCCATACCGAGGCGCCGCGCCGCCTCCCCGACGGGACAGCTGCGCGGCACGGTCAGTCTGGCCACGGTGATGACAGTACGGGTGAACATCGAGCGTACTCAGGGAGCAGCGGAGGGACGCGGCGTGGTGCGGGTTGAGGCATCGCCACCCACGGTCCGGGTATCAGGCGTGCCCCACAGCGACCTCACACCATCCAATGTATTGATCTCTGCCATGGGGCCCAAAGTGATCGACTTTGGTATGGCGCACACGACGGAACTCACCACGATCAGCGGTGGACATCTTCGCCTGGGGCAGCGTCGTCCTCCACGCGGCACCGGACGGCTTCCGTTCGGCCAAGGCCCGACCGACGTGTTGCTGTACCGGGCCCTGCACACCAGGCCATGCCTCGAGGGCCTGGATGACGAGCTACGTGTGCTTGTCGAAGAAGCCATGCGCAAAGATCCGACGAGCGGCCCAGCGCGCAGAACCTGCTCGTACGCCTCCTCGGTCATCCAGCAGGAGACGGGCTGTTCTTGCCGGGCTGTCCGCGCTCGTCCTGGCGATTAGCGCCGTCGCCACGGTGGCGACGTCACGGTCGGCCCCCGACCGGTCACTGGACGCCTCCCACTGGCTCACCACGGAAGCAGGCGCGCTACGTCCGCAAAACCCGGCGCTGGCCGCCCGGCTCAGCCTCGCCGCCTGGAAACGGTCCCCAACGCCCGCGGCCCGGCTCGCGCTGATCACATCCTTCGCCCGGCCTACGGCCATACCGGTGACCATGCCCACGGCGTCTGTCGCAACAGCCGCGCTGAGCTCGGATGGCCGGCTGCTCGCGGGCGCCGGCTCGGGGCCGGGCTCCGATCGCACAGTGGCCGTGTTCGACGTCACCAGACAAGCCGGGGTGACGCCCGCAGCTACGCTCAGCGAGCGAGCTGGGCAGGCCAACAGCCTGGCGATCAGCCCGGACGGACGTCTGCCGGCTACCGCGGGCCCGGACAGCACCTGCCGCCTCACCGATATCTCCGACCCGCACCGGCCATCTCCGCTGTCCACGTTGACCGGGCATATCAGCCCGGTCAACAGCGTGGCTTTCGGTCCGGACAGCCATACCGTCGCGACCGCGAGCGATGACCACTCAGGGTCAGGTTAGAGGACGGAGACGACCTGCTCGTAGTCCAGCCGTGGGCTGCGGCCGAACCACGGGTTCTCCCCGGGCTTGCCAATATTGATCACCGCGAGAGTGCGCAGCGGCTGGTCCGCGAAAAACTCCTTGTCGACGGCGGTGGCATCCAGGCCCGTCATCGGACCGGCCGCGAGCCCCGCGGCACGGATGCCCAGGATGAAGTAGCCGATCTGCAGGCCGGCATTGAAGCGCGCGGTCTGCTCGCGCGCGACCGGCTCGGTGAAAAAATCCCTGGCGTTCGGCAGATGCGGGAAAACCTGCGGGAGGTTTTCATGGAAGTCGATATCCGCGGCCACGATGGCGACCAGCGGAGCAGAGCGCGTCTTCGCCTGGTTACCCGGGCTGAGATGCCGTACCAGCCGTTCCCGCGCCTCGGGCGAACGAACCAGAATGATCCGCAGGGGTTGGGTATTCATACTGGTCGGCGCCCATTTAATCAAGTCATAGATAGCACGGACCTGCTCGTCAGAAACGGGATCATCGCTGAAGGTGTTCGCGGTCCGGGCCGTACGGAACAGCAGATCCGCAGCGGCGGCGTCCAGCATCAGCGCGTCTTCGGTCGCGGCGATGTCACCGGTAGCGATGTCGGTGATGGTCATGGAGGTCAGGACTCCTGATGGTCGAATGGTTGCCATGCGGCCCAGCTACGTAATTGAACACGCAACTATGCTTCCGGTATCCCAGCCCCAGTGTGAGCTTTGCCTCCAGAACGGCTTCGACCAGCACGGCGACGGCAGCGCCCACTGCTGCGAGTCTGACACTCGTGAGTGACCCAGGACGGGGAACGGCGCTGCGGACCCGGCTGATGATCGGCCTGTTGGCCTTGCTGACGGTGGGATTGTTCAGTACCGCGGTCATCAGCATTTTCGCACTGCGTACCTACCTTTTCGACCAGACGGACGATCAGCTGCGCAGCGCACAGAACATCGTGACGGCCCGTAGCAACGCTCTGCTAGCCCAGGTGGCGCCCACCATCAGTATTGAAGGCCTGCAGCGCGCGATCGCCCCGACCGACTACGTGGTGGAACTACGCAGGCGCAACGGCTCGGTCCTGGTCGTCACGGGAAGCGGCAGCGGCCCAGCGCCGCCCCGTCCGCTCATCAACGCTGCCACTGACATCGACGCCCGAGTAGCCTCCGGAACTCCGTTCACCATCGTCAGCGATGGCAGGCGCTTCCGCGCGATCGCCGGGTCGCTGTCCGCGGGCGGCGAGATCGATCTCGTGGCTATTCCGCTGCGTCCAGTCACCGCAACCATCGCCCGGCTGGCGGGCATAGAGATCGTGGCCGGGATCGCCGTTCTCACCGGCGCGGCTTTTTCGGCATGGCTGCTGCTCGGGCGTGGCCTACGGCCGTTGCGTGATGTCGCGGAGACCGCAGCCGCCATCGCCGGCGGGGACCTGTCCCGACGCGTGCCCGACTCGCCCGCGCGCAGCGAGGTCGGTCGGCTCGCCGCCGCACTCAACATCATGCTTGGTCAGATCCAGTCCGCGTTCGAGGAGCGGGTCCGCTCGCAGGAACGACTACAGCGGTTCGTCGCGGACGCGTCCCACGAACTACGGACACCGCTGACGTCCATCCGCGGCTATGTCGACCTGATGCGCCAGGGCGTCATACCGCCAGCGGATGTGGACGACGCCCTGCGTCGTGTCCAGGAGGAGAGCACCCGGATGAGTGCCCTGGTCGATGACATGCTGTACCTGGCCCACCTCGACGAGCACCGGCCCTTGGAGCGCTCGGACGTCGACCTCGCGGCCGTGCTGCGAGACGCGGTTGCCGACGCGGTCGCTGTCGAACCGGATCGACTCATTGAGCTGACCTGCCCCGACCGGTGCGTAGTGGTCGGCGACGCCGACGCCCTGCGGCAGGTGGTCGGGAACCTTCTGTCGAACGTGCGGGTCCATACCCCGGTGACAGCGCGCGTTGAGGCGACGCTCGTCCGGGACAGCGCCCGTGTCCATCTCACGATCCGCGATTTCGGCCCGGGTATGCCCTCAGAAGCGGCCGAGCGGGTATTCGACCGCTTCTGGCGGGCGTCGGGGAGCCGCGACCGGGTCCACGGTGGCAGCGGGCTGGGCATGTCCATCGTCGCGGCTGTCGCCGCCGCGCATGGCGGCACCGCCGACGTACGTTCGGCGCCCGGCAACGGGACCACTGTCCGGCTCGTTCTTCCCATAGGTGAGCCGGAACCGGCCGATCCGCCCACAGGGAACATCACCGTTGGCAACTACGCAGGGCAGGCCGCTGGGCCGCCACGCTGAGAAGGCAACCGCACCTGGCACAGCCACACGCGACGGCCTTCGAACAGACGGCCTTCGAACAGACGGCCCTCGAACGGACGGCCCTCGGGACACGCCGAGTGTGCGGAGAACCCGACCAACACAGCCGAAGCAACCTGCCGCTGCCGCTATCGGTCAGTTCCGTCTACCAGCGCCGGTGGGGGCACCGCCGCCGGCGAAACCACCGCCAGTCGCCCCCACGCCGCCGAGCCCGCGCAGCGTGGTGTTGCTGGTGGGCAGGGGGGCGTGCAGGTCCGCCAGAATGATCCGGTCACTTTCGGACAAACCGGATGTTATCTGGGTGAAACTCACGCCGGCCGCACCCACCTCCACCGGCAGGCTGACCAACTTGGCATCCCGCAACACGGACACAATATGACGATTACCGATGGTACGGACGGCCGATGTGGGCACGGCCAGCGCGTTCACCGCGCTGGAAACAACGATGGACACAGCCGCTCCGGAGCCAGCGAACAGCTGTCCGCCACCGCCGTTGAGACCGATGGTCACAGGATAAGCGACCCCGCCTGACGCTCCCGGCCCCGTCCCGGTGGATGCTGTGGACACCGTCGGAAGCAGGCCGACAGCCACCACGGTGCCCGCTGTCGGCGAATCAGTGCCGTCCGGAGTCACCGTGACCTTGGCGCCGACCTTCACCGCGGCGACATTGCTGTCGCTGACGGTCGTCGTGACCTCCATTGCGCCTGGATTCACCACGACAATCGCCGCTGTACTCGATCCGGCGGTTACGGACTGGCCGGGCGCGATATTGACAGCGGCCACGAGACCATCGATCGGGCTGACGATCCGTGCCTGGTCCAGGCTCTGCGCGGCCACCGGGAGCATGGCGTTGGCCGCGTCGACCGAGGCCTGGTCGGCGGCGATCTGCGCGGCTGATGCTGGCGCACGCGCAGCGGCTGATCCCGTCCTGGCGCCGCCTGCGGCCGTACCACCCGCTGCGGAGCCCGCGCGAGTAGCGCTACCTCTGTTATTGCCAACGCTGCCAGTATCGCCGGTTTTACTTGTGCCGCCTGTGTCACCGCTATTTCCTGTGTTACCGCCCGCCTGGCCGTGACCACCGCTCCCGGCCCCGGCCCCGGGGCTGGTCTGGCTCGGCGAGGGCTGCCCCCCCGCAGCGGCCGGTTGCCCTCCAGGAGACTGTGTCAGGAGCTGGGCGACCGCAGCATCGAGGGCCGTTTCATCCGCGGCGACCGTGCGTAGATCGTTGTTCAGGGTCTCCTGCTCAGCAAGAACCTCCTTGAGCAACGCCGAGCAGTCCGTGCCGTCGGGCGTGCTCCCAGCCGCCTGTTCTGGTACCTGCGTGGTCTGGGTGGCGCTCGGAGCCTGGGTAGTCTCGGCCGGGCTCTGGCCGCCGCGTGCGGAACTTGCCGCCATCGGCTCCGCAGCATGACCGAAGCTGTTCAGGAAGGCTCGGCACACCGACTGTTCATGCGCCAGATCGGCCTGGGTCTGATAAAGGACCGTGTCGGCGGCGTGCTGGTCAGCCAACAGCTGCCGCTGGTAGCGCCTGACAAGATCCACCGCCGATGCCGAATCCTGGCTGGCACCTCCACTAGCTGTGGAGCCGACCCGCGGCTCACTGGAGGTGATCATTTTTACGGCGGCATAACTCCCGCTCGGCGTACCAACCTGGCTGGAAGTGACAAATGCCGCGCCGGTGGCGGTGCCGGTGCCGGTACCGGTCGACGTGGATGTCGACGTAGTACCGGTGGTGGTCTGGCTGGCCTGGTCCGCCGCGAGCTTCGCCTGCGCGAGGGCAAGCGCCGCCCGAGCATTGTCGAGGGAGGCCACAAGGGACGACGTGTCGAGCTCGGCCAGGATGTCGCCTGTCGCCACATGCTGACCGACAGCGACGGGAACCTGCGCTACTCGACCGGCAACAGGAAAACTGATCGATGCCTGGCTGACAGGTGCCACGCTGCCGACAGAGCTTACGGTCGCCTCGACCGTGCGGCGGGTGACCGCTGCGGTCCGGTAGGACGGCCCGCTGGAGGCGGTGGCCGCCAGCATACCGCCGCCGGCCCCGCCGACGACAACGACGGCGACAGCGACGGCGGCCCAGCTGCGAACCCGGCGGCGCCGGGCACGGAATGTCCGGTCAGCCATTAGCGGGCCCCGTGGCCTCGCCCTGCCGACGGAAACCACCGATACATCCGTTGGGCCCCGCCGACCGGATGTTGATCGACGTGGCCGTGATCGCTCCGGTGCTGTCAGCTGGGCCCACCGCCGTGACGCACTCGCCGACCTTCAGAACAGCGGCCGATGCCGGGACCGTGTGATCGTAGACGGTCGAAACGCCCGTGGTAACGGTTCTCGTCGTGGCTGGGGTGTCCCCACGGGCGATGGTCTCTACCACGAAGGCCGTGTCGGACTTTGACGTGACAGTGCCGAAGAGCGCGCCGACGCGGCCCACGCCGCCGGCCCTGGGACTGCGCTGCGCCTGGGGGCCGCCGGAGGGATTCGGGGCTCCCGAGGGGCGTGCCCCGCCGCCGAAAGCAGTGCGGGAGGCGCCGTTACCGGTGCACTTACCCGCGTCCGGCTTACTGATCGTAATGTTCTGCGCGATGACCGGGGCATCGGTGGCGGCTGGTTGTCCACCCTCTTGCGTTCCCGAAGCCGCTGTCACCAGTACGCAGTCGCCGACACCCAGGCTGGACGCGGTGGTCTGTTCGGTCCGGGTGAAAGCGGTGGACGTGGTGAAATTGACGGCGACCTGGCCCACCGAGGGGTTCTGGACCTGGATCGTTGTGTCAGTCACCGCCGCGGCCGTTCCCGTGACGCCCGGTGGGCCAGCCGGCGCGGGATTTACCCCGGGGGCCGGCGCCGTCGAGCCGGCCACGGTGGTAGAGCTCGCGCTGCCACCGCAGGCGACCAGAGCGAATACGGCGGCCGACAGCAGGACGGTCAACCGCCCTCCCGCGCTGACCCGCGGCTGGCGGGATACGGGCCGAGCTGTCCGGACAGCGGCGCCCACGCGCGGGGGCACCCCATGTACGGACAGCTCGTGCAGGGGCAGGCCGCGCCCAGGAACGCCGTGTTCGGCGGTGTTACTCGCGGGCAGAGTCGACTCGGACACGCTGGGCTCTTTCCTGATCGTGGCCCTGGACAGAACGCCGGGCCGGAGACCGATAGATCATCATTCGCTGCGCAACGCCTCGATGGGGGCCAGGCGGGCAGCCCTGCTGGCGGGGTAAACACCGAATCCGACGCCGATTCCCACCGCGACGATGATCGATCCAAAAGTTGCGGGAAGTGATATATCGATACGCTGAGAAATCAGGTGCGGGAGCGCCACGGCACCCACCACACCGAGCGCGGCACCGGAGATACCACCGGTCAGACCGAGGACAGATGCCTCGACCAGGAACTGGCGTCTGATCACCCGGGGCGGCGCCCCGAGAGCCTTGCGCAGACCGATCTCACGGACACGTTCAGTAACAGAAACCAGCATGATATTCATGACACCGATACCGCCGACCAGCAGCGAGATCGCGGCGATGCCCCCGAGCAGCACGGTCAGAGTCCGGTCGACCGAAGTCGCGGCGGACAGGATGGACTGCTGGCTGGCAATGGTGAAGTCGGCACCGGTGGGCGTGCTGATGTGGTGCAGCGCGAGCAGTTCGTTGTTGGCCTCCTGGTAGGCCGCGGACAGCGTCTTCGACGATGACGCCTCCAGGTAGATGCTCTGTACGGAGGTGCGCGTCGCGCCGCCGAACACCCGGTTGGCCGCGGTGCTGATCGGGAGGACGACCTGGTCGTCCTCATTGGCTGTGGCGGAGGAACCGACCGCGGTGAGGGTACCCACGACCTGTATCGGAACCCCCGACACGGTCACGGTCGCGCCGATCGGGCTGCGGCCACCGAACAGCTGCTCGGCCGTAGTAGCCGCGAGTACCGCGACCGCGGCGTGGTTGGTCACGTCCTGGCTGGTGATGAACCGTCCGACAGCAATCTTGCGGGCCCGGACCGACAACCAATCGGGCGTCGTCCCCACGACTGTGGTGGTCCAGTTCGACGCGCCGGCCGTCAGGGAAAGGCTGCGTTGGCTGGCCGGTGCGACCGCGGCGATGTCGGGAGCGACATCCCTGACGGCGAGGGCATCGGCATCCTGCACGGTCAGCGTCGAGGCCGAACCGAAACCGCCGCGGACACCGGTGCTGCTGGTAGTGCTCCCCGGCGAGACAACGAGCAGGTTGCTGCCCAGCGAGTTGATCTGATCGCGGACCTGGCCCTGGGCACCCTGGCCGAGTCCGACGGTGAGGATGACCGCGGCAATACCGATGAGGATGCCAAGCACTGTCAGAGCGGAACGCGACCGGTGCGTGCGTACCGCATCCAGCCCGATCCGCAGTGTCTCCATCCAGCTCATTTGCGTACATCCCAGGCGAGCAGGGGCGAATTGGAATGATCCCCGCTACCGAGCCCGGTACCGGCGTGCTTCCCCGGCCCCGTGTCGTCCTGGATGTCACCGTCACGGATCCGCACTACCCGGCCGGCGGTAGCGGCGACCTCGGGTTCGTGGGTGATGAGAACGATCGTGCGGCCGGCCGCGTGCAGCTGGCTCAACAGGCCAAGCACATCCCCCGTGGACACGCTGTCGAGATTGCCGGTCGGCTCGTCCGCAAGGATGAGCGCTGGATCGGTGACCAACGCACGGGCAACGGCAACCCGTTGTTGCTGGCCACCGGACATCTCGCTCGGCCGGTGGGCGATCCTGTCCCCCAGCCCGACCTTCTCCAGCGCGTCCACGGCCCGGTCGCGACGCTCCGTCCGGCCTGTACCGGCATAGCACAACGGCAGTTCGACGTTGCGCCACGCGGACAGTGTCGGAAGCAGGTTGAACTGTTGGAAGACAAAGCCGATCCGCCGATTGCGGATCTCGGCCAGCTCCTCCTCGGACATCCGGCCGACGTCCTCGCCGGCAAGGTGGTAGCTACCCGCGGTGGGCACATCGAGACATCCGAGGATGTGCATCAGGGTTGATTTCCCCGACCCCGACGGGCCCATGATCGCGATGTACTCACCCTCGGAAATACGCAGGTTCACCCCCCGCAACGCCTCGACTTCGAGGGAACCGGTCCGGTAGGTCTTGCGGACACCGTCGAGCTGGATGACGGGCTCCCGACTGGCAGGCGACTCAGGCTGGGCCACGGCTCAGTTCACCCCGCCGCCGCGGGTGCCCCCGCCGAAGCCGCCACCGCCACCACTACCGAAGCCGCCACCGGTACCGGCGGTCGAGGTCCCCGCCCCGCCGCGCACACGTCCCGCGGGAGCCGTGTCGGGTACCACCACCATGTCCCCGGCCGCCAACCCGGCGGTGATCTGCGTGACGCCACCGGAGCTCACCCCCACCGTCACCGCTCGCGGAGCCTGCCGCCCCCCGATCAGCTGATACACCTGCGCCTGGGAGCCGGTGTAGCGCAGGGCCGCGGTAGGTACCGTAATGACGTCGGTCAGCTGCCGGACAATGATCTGCACCTGGGCACTCGCCCCGAGATGCAGCCCCGCTGGGATCCCGGTGACGTCGATGGTGACCGGGTACGTCGCCACCCCCGAGCTCTGGGTCGGGAGCAGACCGACGGTGGACACCGTCCCGAACAGCGTCGTGGTGGCGCCGTTCGGCGTGATGACCGACTGGTTGCCCGTCTTGATCTGGCCGATCTGGGTGTCGTCGACGCTAGTATTGATCTTGTAACCATCAGAACCGACAATCACCACCTGGGCGGAGGACGCGGAGGACGCGGACGTCGAGGTGCTCGACGCGGCACCCGACACCGAGCCCCCGCCGCCGGCGCCAGATGTGGCCGTACCGCCGCCGGAGACCTGTTGGCCGACCACCAGGTTGACAGCCGCGACGGTACCGGCGATCGGCGATGTCAGGCTCGCCTGGGCCAGCGAACGCTGCGCCGCGGCAAGCCCGTCCTGTGCGGCGGTGATTGCCTGATTGTCCGCATTGAGCTGGGCAGCTGTGGCCCCGGCAGTCTGGTCGGCGGACAGCCGGGACTGGTTGGTGGACACGCTGGCCTGCGCCTGCGCGACCGAAGCTGTCAGGGCCGCCGAGTCAACTGTGGCAAGCGGCTGTCCCGCCGAAACCTGCTGGCCGACCGTGACCGAAACGGTGGTGACCCTACCTGACACGCCAAAAGTCAGGTCCGCCTCGTGGGCAGCCTGAATAACCCCGGTAGCTGAAACCGCCTGCCGGATGGTCCCGAGGCTCGCCGCAACCTGACGTGGAGTACTACCGGTGGCGGACGACGAAACCGCCAGACCGACCGTAATCGAACCCGCCACGATGATGACAGCGGCCACCGCCCCGAGGGCGAGTGCCTTCCGTCCGATCCGCGGGCGCGGGCGCCATACTTGCATCCACTCCTCCGAAGGCCCCGGCGGGCAAAGCGACCCACCTGCGCATGCCGCGATGGGCACCGCACCGGTGCCGATCGCGATCAGTGCCCTCAGCTTCGCGGAGAAGTCTTGGTGTTTGCTGAGAAAATCCGGTGGAACTCCTGACCGACGGCTTTCCGCCATCCATCACGGGTGGACACCCATACGCCATTGCTGACCTGTTTGGCCGCTGTTTCGGCTGGTAGGGATTTCAGCGCAAGCCGCCGGGCTGCCGTCACCCACCTCGACGCTCCGCGCGGCGCCGCGCCAGGCTCCGTCCAGCCAGACCCCGCGCTGCCCCGAGCTACAGCGGTACCGAACTACACCTACGATCGACCTATCCGGTCGGCCTGGCCGCTGCGGCCCGTTCGTGACGCTGTCGGACGGCCCCCTCTGCCCTTCCCCGCGGCCCGCGCGTAGGGAGCCGCGGTCGCCGAGGTCGTGAACACGGGTGAACGCTGGCTGTCGGGCTCATCGCCATCGGGCCCGCCGTCGTGGGGCCCGTCGCCATAGGACGCAGCGCCGTCAGGCCTGGGGGTTCCCGGCGGGTAAACCGGCTCCTGGAACAACGGCAGGCCAGCTCCTCCCACGCGCGGCAACGTCCTGGACTCGACCGCGGGCTGCGGCGATGAAAAAAGCGACTGTGCTGCCATCTGAGTACTCCATCTCATCCAACTCATCCAAATTTCATGCCGGTTTAACAGAACGGCTTTTAGAGCGCCCGGCGTACAGGTACCACGCACGTGGTCATCTCCACGGCAAAGAAGCCAAGAACGACCCGCCAGCGGGACGGTGACGCCTGATTTTCCAGCGGTACCGTCCAGCGCGGGCCTCCGCCCGTCGCCGCTGGGGATGCTTCCATGCCAGCACAGCTCCATGCCAGCGTAGTTCCGCACCAACATAACCCGGCTCCAGCGCGGCCCTGCGCTTCCATCGGGTACTCCGCGAACCCTACCAGGCCCGACCCGGAAAGGTGCCTTTTCCGATCACGACCGGGTACAGCCGGATGCGGCGCCGCGCCGCGGACTCCGCCACTATCGAGAAAAGAAGCAGGGTGACCCGCCATGCCGAAAACGATATTACGGCTGTATCACCCCTTCGCGGACATATGATTTATATCACTCCGTATCATAACTTTTCGCCGTGCGTCATGACGATGCGGACCACAAGCCAGCTGTTCCGCAAAGAAGCGAATCCGTAGGATGCATGTCACGTTCCGGACACCCCCATGACCGCTCCCGACGCGGATAGTGATTCTGTTAACACGGGGACGGCGGACGCCGTTGGAAGGTGAGGAAGCTGTGGACATCGAGGGGCGTGGTAGCGCTGGTGTTGCCCTGCTTGCGAAGGGAGCCGGGCTCACCCACATCACGGTCGGCCTGGGCTGGGACCCGGATCTCACCGGCTCCACCGAGTTCGACCTGGACGCCAGTGCCATCGCGCTGACCGCGGACGGCCGGGCGGCATCGCGGGACTTCTTCGTCTACTTCAACAACCTCGCGAGCCCGCGGCATGAGATCGTCCACCGGGGTGACAACCTCACCGGCGCGGCGGAGGGCAACGGAACTGGCGATCCCGGGGATGACGAACAGATCGACATCCGGCTTGACCGGCTGTCCCACAGCATCACCCGGATCGTCTTCCCGGTGAGCATCTATCATGCCGAAGACCGGCAGCAGAGCTTCGGCGACGTCCGCAACGCCTACATCCGTGTTCTCGACGCGGAGAACGGCAACCAGATCGCCCGTTACGACCTGACCACCCAAGCGGCCACCGAAACCGCGATGCTGTTCGGGGAAGTCGCCCGCGAAGGCAACGGCTGGACGTTCCGAGCGCTCGGCGAGGGCCGGGTCACCGGCCTGACCGGCATCGCCCGCGAATACGGCCTCGACGTCTGACCCGGCGCCACCGGCCCAGCGCCATCTCCGCGCACCGGAGAAAACGGATTCCTCTCAATCCTGAAAAAGAACAAGCAAAGGACAAAAAGATAGACAAAGGACCGGAGTCCACAGGCACGGATCACGAAGGTCCACAGCCGCGATGGTCGGATAGTGGCGGGCCGGGCTCACCGCGAGCGGGCGGCTCATTCGCCGGTTTTGCTTTGGGGGGACGTACCAGGCTGGCTGTCGGTGGCCGGATCGTGTCGGCGGCGGTACAGGTGCAGGACGAGCAAGCCACCGACAAGCAGGGTGAGCAGGCCGGTGGAAACCCATCCGGCCGCCTTCTCGACGCTGGCGTAGGATGCGCCGGCAACATAGCCCAGCAGCGTGAATCCGACGCCCCAGACAATACCGCCGGCTGCGTTGAAAACGAGGAAGCGGCGGTAGGGCAGCTGGGACAGACCGGCCAGGCCGGGCATGACCGCACGCAGGAAGGCGGTGAAACGGCCGACGAAGACCGCCCGCCCCCCGCGAGCCCGGAGGTAGGCACGGGCGCGGTCGACAGCCGGGCGGCGATGCCGTAGCAGCGGCAACGCCAAGATCCGTTCACCAAAATGCCGGCCCACCTCATAGCCGACCGAGTCACCGATGATCGCCGCAACGACCACGACCGCGGCCATACCGGGGAGGCTGACCACATGCTGGCTCGCCAGCACCCCACCGAGTACCACCGCGGTCTCACCGGGTAGCACGAATCCGACGAAAATCGCCGCCTCGCCGAAAGCGAAAGCGGCGACGATGGCGTATACGGCCGGTCCGGGCATGATCAACAGGTGCTGGAGCAGGCTCGTGCCCGGCGTGGCGGTGACCGTGGCAGCCACGCTGGAGACGAACACGGCGGCCATGGTAACCGGATGCGCGGGTATCGCGGCCACGGCTACCGCGACCAGGCATGCATGGACCAGACATGCATGGCGAGGTCGAACATCCGGCCGATCTCACGGCTGGCGTCAACCGCGCGCAGCGCGGCAATCAACCCGAGAACAGCCGGGATTGCCGCGGGCAGCCAGCGTGACAGTGGCGGCGGAGCAAACAGCGCGGCAAGCCGACGGGTCACCGCATGCTCGTGGAACGGCGACCTTTCGGGCGCGGCCGGGCCGAGCCCGATCCCGGTAGTGGCCAGAACGGCAGGCGCAAGCGCCACCGCGGCTGGCGTCACCAGACCATCACCTACCCGCAACTCCGCCAGAACCTCACCCTCGAACATGCCCAACGCCCGCCGCCCGCCGGGCCACGCGACCCGCACCACCCTAACCGATGACATCTCGTCGTATGTTACGACAGCTTGTAGTAGAAATCCGAGGCGGCAACCCACACCCTTCTCCTTCGCCGATCCAGACCGAGCAGGCTGCGGGCGAGAATTGATAAAGTAGGCCCACGGTGTGCCGGGAAGCCTGGTCGGCGCGGGGAATGAACTGCGGCGGCCCGCGGCAGTGACCCCGATCATGGGTCAGGGGTTCGGCGGATGCGCGCGGTGGGGACGCTCCTGTTTCTTGTGGTGCTCGCCACCGCGGTGGCCACCGGGGCACGCCGCTGGCGGGTACCCGCCCCACCACTGCTGGTGCTGGCCGGGCTCGGGGTGGCATTTGTACCGGGTGCTCCCACCCTGCGCATTGCCCCGCAGGTCATCGGCCTGGTCGTCCTGCCCCCGCTGCTGTATGCCTCCGCCGAAGAGCTGTCACTGCGCGACCTGCGCACGGTGTGGCGGCCCGTCACCGCGCTGGCGTCCGGTCTGGTGCTGGCCTCCGCGGCCGCCGTGGGCGCGTTGGTTGTCGTGCTCACGCCGCTGCCGGCCGCCATGGCGTTCGTGCTGGGCGCGGTACTGGCCAGCACCGACCCAGTCGCGGTCACCGCGCTCGGCCGCAGGCTCGCCCTCCCCGGCCGGGTGCAGGTGCTGGTGCAGGCGGAGAGCCTGTTCAACGACGCCACCTCGCTGGTGCTCTTCAAGGTCGCGGTCACCGTCGCGGTGGCCTCCGGCGCGGTCGGCTGGCAGGCGGCCAGCGGCCAGTTCTTCCTGCTCACAGGTGGCGGCAGCGCGGTCGGCGCGGCGGTCGCGGCCGTCGTCGCGATCATCCGCCGACACACCACCGACCCTGAGCTGGAGACCGTGATCGCGCTGGTCACCCCGTATTCCGCCTACGTGCTGGCCGAATCCGCGCACGCCTCGGGAATCACCGCCGTCGTGGTCGCGGGCGTGCTGTTGGGGCGCTCCCGGCAGCGGCTCAGTGACGCCCATATCCGGCTGCAACTGCACGCCGTGTACGCGGTGGTGGTGTTTCTGTTGGAAAGTGTGGTTTTCAGCATCATCGGTCTCGAACTGCCATCCCTGATCCGCGAGCTCCCGGCCGGAACCGGCCTGTGGCCGCTCCAGGCACTCGCTGTCGCCGCCGCTCTGATCATCCTGCGGGTATTGTGGATGCTCCCGTTGTCCGCGGCTGTCAGACCCACCGGAGGCCGCCCGTCTTGGCAGCTGGCGAGCGTGATGACCTGGGCCGGCACCCGGGGCGTGATGCCGCTGGCCGCAGCCCTGTCCATCCCGCTCAGCGCCACCGATGGCACCCCGCTGCCCGGACGCCCCCTGGTCCTGACCCTCACCACTGCCGTCGTCGTGTTCACCCTCGTCGTCCAGGGCCTGAGCCTGGCCCACGTTGTAGGCCGCTCCGGAGTCGCGCTCGAACCCGAGCACACCGCCCGGGAAGAAACCCGTGCCCGCAGCCTTCTGACCCATGCCGGGCTCATCCACCTCGACCACCTGACCAGGCTGGAGAGCATCCCGGAAGCGGCCGTCGCCCGTATGCGCCGCAACCTCGACGCACGCCTGGAACAACCCGCCGAGTACAGCGACGATCAGTCGGGCAGAACCTCCCTCCAGGCATACCGCGAGCTGCACCGCGAGGTGCTCGTCGTGCAGAGCGTCGAGCTACGCCGTCTGTATGACGAGCACCAGATCAGCGACACGACACGGCGGCGCCTGCAACACGACCTGGACCTGGAGGAAGCTGCTCTGGGCCGGCGTTGAGAACCTGTTTTGGCCCGTCGGTCCGGACCGCGGGTCGCGGCCAGATGGCTTCTGACAGGACGAGTTCTCAGAGGCTCCGGCAATAGGGCGTTCGATCAGGGAGCGGCGTCCGGGTGGATGGATCGCGAGGCGGCGGAGGGAGGCGCCCTGTGTTGGGCGTCGACCGACGAGCCGGGGTACCCGTGCATCGCACAGCGACGGACGGGGAGCGATGACGCGAGGCGCCGACCGGGCGGCGCGAGCCGGACAGTCCTATTGCCGGAGCCTCGTAGAGCGTGTTTGAGATCGTCATTCCGGCTCACCGCACCCAGGTGCCCCCTGGCCGCGGCTCACTGATCGAAGTAAGCATTCACCACCATAAGTGATCTTGCTGTGGGTAGCCATCGTGGGCATGGCTGCGGGCCGCGCAGGGTGGGCCGGTGCGGCGGGGTCGTTCGTGGCGGCCCGTCAGGTCGAAACGACGGCGGGCGGTGGCATCCAGGGGGCACCAAGAAACGCCAGACGCAGGGCACGTAGCGCTGACTCACCGTGCTTGCGGGCGGTGGAGACGTAAGAGGCGATCTTGAGCCGGGCTGCGGTGGCGATCTCCGAGGTGAGCCGACCGGAGATCTTCTGCTGTGTCTTGAACGGCCGTAGGTCGCGCTCGGACTGATTGTTCGTCGCCCAGACGTCCAGGTCGAACACGAAACGCAGCACATCCTGCTCGCGGGCGTCGAGGCACTCGAGTAGGCAGCGACCGACCGGCTGCTTACGGCCCTTCGGCGCGGGAACGATCTCAGAAAGGCCGACCTTCACCCCGGAACGGAACTCCTCGATCAACGGGTCGCGCAGCGCGGCCGGGACCCCGGCAAGCCCGGCGAGGCGAGCAAGGCTGGCCTGGTGGACCAGCCCCGTGAGCGACCGGGCGACCTGCGGCGCCCACGCCGCGTCTGGGTAGGTCTCGATCACGTCCCGCACGTCCCGCAGGATGTGCGCGACACAGAGCTGGTGCAGGAAGCCGTTGAACGTCACGTGGTCGTACAGGCCGTAGCGGTCGTGCACGACGACACCCAGCATCCGGGCGAGCAGGAACAGCTCGAAGCTGACCAGGTCACGCCGTCCCAGCATGAACAACGTGAACAGCCCGGTCGACACCGAAAGCACGTACCGTGTCCGCCCCTTCGGTCCGATCTTCATGGGTGTCTCGTCGAAGCCGACGACCTTCTCGGCCGCGATCCGCTCCTCGATCTCCCGCACCGCCGGGTCGACCGCCTCCGACCCGGCGGCGAGCAGGCCGTGCACCCAGCCGGTGGACACCTCAACCTGGTAGACCTCGAAGAGCAGCTCACAGATCCGCTCGACCGGTATGTGCGGGCGCACGAGCAGGTACAGCGCGATCGCCCGGATCTCCGGGCCGTAGGACACCGACGCGTCGAGCACCTCGGCAGGCCGGGCCGCTACATGACGCAGCCCGCAGCCGCACACGACCCGGTACAGGTCGTGCTGGGTCACAGCGAACTCGACGCGGGCGACGTCGTGGGACTGATGCGAGCGGGCGACCCCGGCGACCGTGCCGTCGGCGATCCCGGCGCCGCAGGAGCAGTCCCCGACCGGGAAATGCCTCTCGACCCGGTCCGGAACCTCCCGCCAGGCCAGGGTCAGCCCGTCCTCGCCAGGCTGCTTGCCCCGCTTCCTCTTCCCCCGCCGCCGCCCCACCCCGCCAGACGCCTTCTCCGCGACGTCCGTGTCTGTGACCTCCTCGTCCGCGGCGTCCGTGTCCTTCGGGATGCCTCGACCCTGTGGGGTGCCAGAAGTCGGCCTGGGCCTGTGAGCTGGGGAGATGCGGCCCTACCGAGCCGGCGGGATGATGGTCAGCTATGTCGATCCGCCTGCCCTATCTGATCTTCGTGCGGGTGTGCGGCTGACTGGTCCTCCTCGGCCGTTCATCGGCGCCCAAGAACATCGAGCTACTCGTGCTGCGGCACGAGGTCACGGTGCTGCGCCGTACCCAGCCCAAGCCCCGGTGGGACTGGGCAGACCGGGTAGTCCTCGCCGCACTCATCCGACGCCTGCCCACGACGCTGCGAACCCACCGGCTGGTCACCCCCGGCACCGTCCTACGGTGACACCGCCGTCTGAGCACACGGACATCGACCTACCCGCGGCGAACCGGACAGCCACCGGTCAGCTGGGAGATCGCCGCGCTGATCGAGCGGCTCGCGACCGAGACCACGACGTGGGGCTACCAGCGGATCCAGAGCGAGCTCCTCACGCTCGGCCACCAGGTCGGTGCGTCCACGATCCGCCGGGTCCTGACGTCTCTGGGTCCACCGGCGCCCAGGCCGCAGACCGACACGACCTGGCGGCAGTTCCTACGCACCCAGGCCTCGACCATGCTGGCCCTCGACGTCTTCCACGTGGACTGCGCCGTGACGCTCCAGCGCCTGTCCTGCTTCTTCGTCACCGAAGTCAGAACCCGCACCGTCCACATCCTCGGGGTCACCGCCCATCCAGACGGGCACTGGACCACCCAGCAGATCTGAAACCTCCTGATGGACCTCGGCGACCGGGCGGCCGACGTCCAGTTCCTAGTCCGTGACCGCGCGGGACAGTTCACCGCGTCGTTCGACGCGGTCCTCGCCGATGCCGGCATCACCACCGTCACGATCCCACCCCGAACCCCGCAGGCGAACGCCTACGCGCAACGGTTCGTCCGCACCGTCCAGACCGAGGCCACCGACCACATGCTGATCTTCAGTGAACGACACCTACGCGCTGTCCTGGCCGAGTACGCGACCCACGACAACGGACGACGACCCCACCGCGGCCGCGACCTTCAACCACCCCGGCCCGAGCAGCCCGTCGCCGACCTGGCCAAGGAGCGGATCAAACGCCGGGCCACCCTCGGCGGCCTGGTCAACGAATACGAACGAGCCGCCTAAAATCGCCTAAAACCCCAGGTCACCACCGGTGGCCAAGTTCTGGCACCCCACACGCAACACCCATCGTTTCTGTCGATGTCAGGTAGGCGTGTCTACCACCCGCCGTATCCGACGGACTCCTTCGATCTCGATCATCTTCACACCGGAACATGGCTCGACCGCCCGCGTCGGTCGTCACCTCGCCGTCCGCCCTGCCGCGACATGTTCATGCTCATGCCGACTCACGGAACACGCGTCGGGCGATCTCCTCGACTTGCTCGACGGTCAGCACCGGCGTTTCAGGATCGTGTACAGCTCGGGTGAGGATGCGCCGGATCAGCGCCGAGGTGGGGATGTGCTCGGCGCTGGCCCAGGCCTTGAGGCTCTCCGCCAGAGAGGCGGGTACCCGCACAGAAACCACGGCCTGTTCGTTCTCCAACACCTCGGCTTCGGCGGCTTCGGCTTCTTCGGCGGCGTACTCGGCGCGAATGGCATCCCGTCGAGTGCGCGTCGCGTTACCAGTCATGGCCTGCCCTGCCCTTCCAGATAGTCCCGAAGATCGGCTCCGCGGGTCTTCCACGCGGTGATCCCGGCCTTGTCAACCGAATCGATGATCACCGTGAGGACGAAGCCGGCGCTCGGCGAGTAGCCGACGAGCCGGATGGCTCCGGTCTGGCTCTTGGGATCCGGGTTGCGGACGATCCGGCGCGGATCCGCGGCCGCTTCCACCGTCCACTCCGGCTCGATGCCGGTCGCCCCCGGGTAACGGTCGCAACGGTGCCGGATGTACTGCGCGTCCTCCTCATCCCACCACAGCCCGTCCACCATGACTACAGTGTCACACAGCTACTCACGAACCTCCGGCCGGCAGAGCGTGAGCGTTTGTGACCCGTGTCGTGACGGAGTACGTGATGTCGAGCCACACCCGGAGTGCGTGGTGGATGACGTCGCCGACGATCGTATGATCGACAGCCGCGCGCGTCGCAAGCGCCGTCGGCAATTGCGTGCTCAGCCGTACCGGCGTCACGTCCGCCGGGCTCGACCCCAGGGGACGGCCGCCCCGGTACCGACGTAGCTCCCCATCGTCATGGGTCCATGCGGTTCGGGTTAAACGCCGCGTTGGGCGCTGGCGTGTGGGGCGCCAAAAGTCGGCCTGGGCCTGTGACCTGGCCCGATGTGAGGGCGTGACTGTCGACATGATGGTCAGCTATGTCCGTACGCCTGCTCTACCTAATCTTCGTGCGGGTGTGTGGCTGGCTGGTCCTCCTCGGTCGCTCGTCGGCATCCAAGAACGTCGAACTGCTCGTGTTGCGGCACGAAGTCGCGGTGCTGCGCCGTACCCAGCGCAAGCCCCGGTGGGACTGGGCAGACCGGGCGGTACTCGCCGCACTCATCCGACGCCTGCCCACGACGCTGCGAGCCCACCGGCTGGTCACCCCCGGCACCGTTATCCGGTGGCACCGCCGTCTGAGCACACGGACATGGACCCACCCGCAGCGGACAGGACGACCACCGGTCAGCCGGGAGATTGCCGCACTGATCGAACGGCTCGCGACCGAGAACCCGACACGGGGCTACCAGCGGATCCAAGGCGAGCTCCTCACGCTCGGCCACAAGGTCAGCGCGTCCACGATCCGCCGCGTCCTGCAATCCCTGGGTCTCCCACCCGCGCCCAAGCGGCAGACCGACACGACAGGGCGGCAGTTCCTGCGCACGCAGGCCTCGACCATGCTGGCGGTCGACTGTCTTCCACGTGGACTGCGCCGTGATGCTCCAGCGCCTGTACTGTTTCTTCGTCCTGGAAGTCGGAACCCGCACCGTCCACATCCTCGGGGTCACCGCCCATCCAGACGGGCCCTGGACCACCCAGCAGATCCGAAACCTCCTGATGGATCTCGGCGACCGGACGGCCGACTTCCTGATCCGTGACCGGGCCGGGCAGTTCACCGCGTCGTTCGACGCGGTCCTCGCCGATGCCGGCATCACCACCGTCACGATCCCACCTCGGGTTCCCCGGGCGAACGCCTACGCGCAACGGTTCGTCCGCACCGTCCGGACCGAGGTCACCGACCACATGATGATCTTCAGTCAACGGCATCTACGCGCTGTCTTGGCCGGGTACGCGACCCACGACAACGGACGACGACCCCACCGCGCCCGCGACCTTCAACCACCCGGCCCGACCACCCCATCGCCGACCTGACCAAGGAGCGGATCAAACGCCGGGCCACCCTCGGCGGCCTGGTCAACGAATACGAACGAGCCGCAGCCTAAAACCCCAGGTCAGCACCAGTGGCCGAGTTCTGGTACCCCACAGGCTGAACCATTGCAAAAAAGGACAAGATGCTCTCTTAGGTCATACAGCTCCGGAAGATCGACATCGGTCATGAGCTGCGAATACTCCAACCAAGATCAAACTAGGGGCGAAACTCCCGCTAGCCAGTTTCTCCAGCCGCACGACGGTAGGAGGGTAGCGATAACCGTCCGTTTCCCCCTCGAACTGCCCCCGGCCACCGAGGGGTGGAGATCGCCCGCGCAGACCTGATGTTCTACGGCTTGGACCACAGCGGCCCGTCGCATGAGGCGCGGGTCTTTTTCAAGGACAAAACCCCGACCCGGTGGCACCGGAGCGGCTGCGGTACACGTGCCCCGGGCTGACGCACCCCACACCCGACGCGCACCTGCCCGGGGCGCCCGCTGCTGCGCCCGTCCGACCTTGTCGATCCTCGGACGGGCGCAGCGGGCTGGTCGGCGGTCAGGTGATAGTCCGGCTTACGCGGACGAGGAGGTGGTGGAACCCGGCGAACCCGCCGAACAGGCCGCTGGTCTCCAGGACCTGGATGTGGGTGAGCGCGTCGGCGTGCGGGGCGTCGACGGCCGGTAGGTTCGCGATGGCCTTCGCGAACGCGTCGTCGAAGCTGAGGGTGGGTGACATGCCCACGGCCTCATCCGCCGCCGGCGGGGCGGCCTTCTCCGCGCTGCCTCGCACGGCGGTCGCGTAGCCGGCGAGGTCCGTGCCACAGGGCTCGATGGGAATCTGGTCGGTGCCGTCGGCGTGATGGACGGTGATCTGCGGCTGGTCTTCGGGGTAGCGGACCGTTTCGAGGTGCCGATACGGGGTGACATGCTGGGGGAAGATGCCGGGCTTCGCGCAGCGTTGGAGATCAAATTGCTGGGGGAAGATCCGCAGCGGGCTTGGGGTGATGGTGATGGTGAAGCCGGGGGTGGGTATCTCACCCTCGGCGATGAGCAGCACGTGGACGCCTTCGCGGTAGGCACGGATACGGGTTCGGCTCGCAGGTTCGCAGCGGCTCATGGTTCCTTCCAGGGCGTGTCGTTCGTGCGGGGCAGGCGGTACGTCACTCCGGCTGACCCGGTGGTGTCGACCTTGTGATCCCCGCGGTGTCGGCTGGCGGGGCGCGTGGGCTCAGATGTGCCGGCGACCTGCGCACCGTCGCGGCTGGTGAGACGCGACCACGGCGAGAAGCACTCGTCACTGTCGTGGTTTCCCCCGGCTGACCTGGCCTTTCTTTCGTACCGGTATGACAGGGGCGGGGACGCCTGAGGAGTTCTCTGGTTATCTGCCAGCTAATTCCATACGTCGAGTGGCCATCGTGACGGTTCCGATTTTTATAGGCGTCGCCTGGTAGCGCAACGTCGGACACCCGACAGGCTGACAGTGAAACGACAGAAGGACGCATGAACCCAGACAGGCGGCCTGGTCGCCCGCCGCGCTACTCACGGACGACCAGGCCTGTTGGAACGGATTCCCGTGGAATCTGTCAGCAGGTTCCCAGCATGGTGTTGAGCGCCGCCTTCTCCGCACTGTCCACCGTCAGGTTGTAGTAGTACTTCACCTGAATCTAGGCCCGTGCGTAGGTGCGGCGGAAGCTGGTGAGGGAGGGGTAGCTGTTCAGCAGGGGTCACAGCTCAAACATCCAGGTCAGAGCGATGATCGCCACTATCCGACATGTCGGAATTCATGCTATAGATAACTATTAATTTTCAAAATGATCATTGTTTCTGGCGTTCCGATCCAGATGGCCATGCCGCTGAGCTGGGGGTTTGTCAGCGACCCCCCTGCTGAACAGCTACCCGACCGGATGTGCCAGACCGTGCCCGCTGGAGCGCAACCTGGCGGTCGCCATGGCTATCGATCAAGAAAGGTGCAAAAGTCGAGCTCGCCGTGGCAGCGAGGCTCCAACGAGAACACGAACGGGCTGCTCCGGCAGTATTTCCCGAAGGGTACCGACCTGTCCTTGCATTCGCATGCGGAGCTTGATAGTCTGGCTATACAGTTGAATGGGAGGCCACGGGAGACGTTGGAGATTTTCGGAACCCTCTATTGAAATAATTTTCCGATAAATCTCATTTTGCTAACTTTTGGTAGCTGTTCAGCAGGGGTCACAGCTCAAACATCCAGCTCAGAGCATTGATCGTCAATGTCCGGCTTGTCGGAATTCGTGCTATAGATGACCATTAGAATTCGTAATGAAATAACTTGTTCATTTTGAGCCTTCTGCAGGCCTACGACCTGCGAAGACGCTCCCGAGGATGCATTTGTTAATTCATTACAGATCCTTAGCTCTCAGGATGATCATTATTTCTGGCGTTCCGATCCAGATGATCATGTCGCCGAGCTGGGGGTTTGTTGGCGACCTCCTGCTAAAAATCCACAACTTTTTGGTCAAAAGCCGGAAAATGGGGTTTATCGGAATAATTGTTTCAATAGGGGTTTCTGAAAATCTTCGTTGAACTGGCAGACGCCCCTTGAAGTGTTTGGCGATCTGTTGACAGCGAATGCGTCGCCTTGACCGCTTGATTCCGCCGTCGCATTACGCGGCACTACGAGGAGTTCCCGTATGGACCGACAGGTACTCGTCCTGAATGCCGAAGGCAGAAACCGTCACGCCGAGGACACCGAGCTGCGCGCCCGCGGTCCCGCCACACTTGTAGACATCCTCGGCGTGCAGGCGTGGTCGGTCACCGACCCGGACCTGCTCAAACAGCTCCTCACCGACTCCCGCGTCTCCAAGGACGCCTACCAGCACTGGCCGAAGTTCCCCGACGAAATCATCGGCAAATGGCCCCTGGCCCTCTGGGTCGCCGTAAAGAATATGTTCACCGCCTATGGCGGCGACCACGAACGCCTGCGCCGCCTGGTCAGCCCGGCGTTCACCGCCCGCCGCGTCGCCACCATGGTCGGCCGCATCGAGCAAATCACCGCCGTCCTCCTCGACGACCTCGCCGCTACCCCGCCCGGCCAGACCGTCGACCTACGCGAACGCTTTGCCTTCCCTTTACCGATCCAAGTGATCAGCAAGATCATGGGCCTACCCGAGGACTCCCATTTCGACTTCCGCCGTACCGTCGACAAAGTGTTCGACACCACTCTCACCCCCGAAAAGGCCGCAGCCAACACCCAAGAGCTATATGCGATCCTCTCCGACCTGGTTGCCGCCAAGCGAGCCGAGCCCGGCGACGACATCACGTCAGCACTGATTGCCGTCCGGGACACCGAAGGCGACGGCTCCGGCCTTACCGAACAGGAACTCGTCGACACTCTACTACTCGTGATCGGCGCAGGCTACGAAACCACCGTCAGCCTCCTGGACCAGGCCATCGCGGCCCTCCTCGTCCACCCCCACCAGCTTGCCCACGTCCGCGCCGGCCGCGCCGGGTGGAAAGACGTCATCGAGGAAACGCTCCGGTACGAAGCCCCCCTCGCTCACCTACCGATGCGCTACGCGGTCGAGGACATCACCCTCCCCAGCGGCCTGACCATTCGCCGAGGCGAGGCGATCCTCGCCTCGTATGCCGCCGCCAGCCGTCACCCGAAGCTGCACGGCAACACCGCCGACCAATTCGATGTCACCCGGCCCACCAAAGAGCACCTGGCCTTCGGCCATGGAGTCCACTTCTGCCTCGGCGCACCCCTCGCCCGAGCCGAAGCAGCGATCGCGCTGCCCGCATTGTTCGACCGTTTCCCCGATCTCCGTCTCGCCATCCCCGTCGAAGACCTCGAACCTAACGTCGGCCTGATCTCGAACGGCCATCTGACGCTGCCCGTACACCTCCGACGCGTGACCAGCGACCCGCACGGCAAGATCCGCGTCGACGTAGACCGAGATCCCCCGGGGGACCTCGACGCCCATGTCCCTCCCGGTTTCCACAGTTCGTGAGCACACGATTTGGGCCTGGTTGGGTAGGGAGCTGGCGGTGACGGGGACTGGTTGGGTAGGGAGCTGGAAACGGAACGCTTACGCGTCACCGCGCCAGCTCCCTACCCAACCAGCCCCGATCGAGGCCAATCCTGCGTATGGCGTCGTCCCCGACGCGCCGAAAATGACGGTCCGAAAGCGCGCCCGGGAGGGTGCGTTGACTCGTGGTCAGCTGGCCATTGTCGATCCGTTCCGCCGTCTACTATGCTGGGGGCCAGGCGATCCCCGTCGACAGCTACTGACCGCCGTCCTGGTAGCCGTCGTTTCCGGACGGACAGGGGTATAGCCAAGGTAAGGGCAATACCCACCATTGATCTTGTAGGGGAACGCCTTCCCTGCTGCCGTGGTGGCTGTCAGAGGGGGATGGCCTCGACCGCAGTGTCGGCGTAGCGCGCCGGGTCGATGGTTACTATCGGTACCCGGATGGTGGCGGCGGTGCTGGCTGCGTGCAGCGCGGGCCAGCTGAGGCGGGGGTGTTCGGTGCGGAGCTGAGCGACCAGGGCGGTGCGGGACAGGCCGACGATCTCGATGGCGCCGATCGGGCCGCCGGTGACCAGCTCGGCGAGGTGGCCGGCGATGGCCGGCCGGCGGACGGCTGCGGAAGCCAGGCACAGGGCGGGTATAGCGATGGCGGGGCGGCGGTCGATCGCTGCGGCAAGCAGCCGGGACAGCTCTCGGCGGTGGTGTTCGGCGCCATCATCGGTGAGCCCTGCGATCAGGGCAAGATCGTCGAGGACGTAGCCGCTCACGCTACCGCGGCGGTGCGGTGCGCGGCGACGGCGGCCAACGCGACACGGGTGAGCACGTCGACCGGGTCGCGGTCGTCGTGGCGCAGCTCCGCGGCGGCCTTGGTGATCATGGTCGCGATGGGGACCGGCGCGGGGTAAGTGCCGAGGGTGTCGCGGACCCACGCCAGGGCCGCGACCTGGGCGTGCAGCACGGTCGCGGCCCGGTCGCCGGCTGGGTCGGTCGGCCCGGCCAGTTCCTCGATCACCGCGTGCAGGCGGGCGTGGTCGATAGTCACGGGGTCCACCGCAGGGCCTCCTTCCGTCCTTCAACGAATCTTGATGTCCCGTACTGGGGATGACCCTTGGAAATGTAGCGTGCAAGCCCCGCCGTTCCGGGCAGGGTTAGAGCATCGGGGCCGGCCGCCGCTGCCCTTCGGTATACTTGCGCAACAAACGCATCATCCCACCGCGTGCGGTGGCAATGGGCAGTGAAGCAGGAACCCACCGAGGTGCGGCATGAGCCGCACGGTAGGAATCCCCGACCTTCAGGGCGGGAGGATGTCAAGGTAGTCCGCTATCCCACCTGCCGTGCGGGGTACCAGGTGCCGCCCGCTACCCCGCGTCCGACTATGCCCGCCGGTACGGCGACGGTACCGGGCCTCCGGCCCGTTAGCGGTGGGGGCCGGGCGTGGCCGGCCACGTGGGGCGATGGAAAATCGTGGCTGGCCGTCCGGTCAACATCGGGCTGACTTGGTGCCGAAGGTGAGCTCGTCCGTTAGGGCCGCGCGGCGCCCGGTACGAAGGGACACCATTTCCCTGTGGGGTGCCAGAAGTCGGCTTGGGCCTGTGACCTGGGCTGACGCGGTGGAGTGGGCTGCCGGCATGATGGTCAGCTATGTCCGTACGCCTGCTGCACCTGATCTTCGTTCGGGTCTGTAGCTGGCTCGTTCTCCTCAGCCGCTCGTCGGCATCGAAGG
>NZ_CAKJTO010000041.1:29591-43093 GCF_917627405.1 Protofrankia sp. Cj5 | reverse complement strand
GGTGGAACTAGCCCCCAGCCTGTGACCTGGCTCTGGGGGTGTTGACCGATGAGCCGGGGTAGCCGCGCATCGCGCGGCGATGGACAGGGAGCGATGACGCGCGGCGCGTGCCCCAGCCCCGCTCTTTGATCCACGCTCCCTGTTGCCGGGGCCTCTTGGAGCGCGTTTGAGATCGTCATTCCGGCTCGCCGCGTCCAGGCGCCCCCTGGCCGCGTTGTCGGCCACACCGATACAACTCATCCGGTATCGCTAGCGCGCGGGCGTGGACCGCCACCAGCGGGTCGTCGTCGACGTAGACGACCCGGGACTCCGGCGCGATCCGTTGCGCGACGTCGTGGACGTTGACCGCCGTCGGCAGTCCGACGCCGACGTCCAAGAACTGCCGCACCCCCGCCTCGGCCGTCAGGTAGGTTAGGACCCGCGTCATCGCCGCGCGGGTCGCACGGGCTATCTCGACGACCGCCGGGAACCATTTCTTGTAGGCTTCCCCGGCGGCCCGGTCGACGGCAAAATGGTCCTTTCCGTCGAGATAGTAGTTCCACAGCCGCGCCGGGTGCGGAACCGTGGTGTCGAACGTTTCCGTGCTCACGCGACGGGTTCTCCTGCAAGTTGGGAATTTCGTTGGCGACGTCGTGACCAGGGGTCCAGGTCGAAGGGCTTACCGTGCCTGGCTCTCGCCGTGCACGGTAAGGCGGATCTCGTCGGGCGACCTTGAGCAACGTCACCGTGTCCACCGGCAACGCGCAATCGGGTGCCTCCCTTTTTCACCCTGACCCGATCCGTTTACACGGGCAAGGTGCCCGTCAAACCCAAGAAGCAACCTGCTTGTGGTCGATACGCGCGAGATTCTGTGGCGTTCCAAAGTCGATGAAGTACCGGCGTCCGTTGTCATACGCCTTCAACTTCCTACGGGCGATGAGCACGGGAAGGATCGACGAATAGAGATCGGGAGCCTGTCCTGGCTGGTAGGCGGACAGCAGCGATTTACTGAGTAGAAGGACGCCCGTGCTACTGCCACGCCAGGCGAAATCGACCGGTGCGGCAGGTTTCGGCACGGCCTCAAGAGAGGCAACGACGCTCCTGCCCGCATCGACATACCATGCGCCGTTGTTGGGTGCGTCCAGACGTTGTGTGAGGACGATGACCGCGCTGCCTTCGGCCCGTTCGCCGTGGCTTAGCAGGTCGGGCACGTCAAGTTCTACTATCGTGTCGCCGTTCCAGACCATAAAGACATCGGTTGGGACGGAGCCCAGACATTCCAACAGGTCGGAACCTGTCCCGCGCTGGTTGGTGTGGACGAACAGGAGGTCAGCCCTGGAAAGCTCGCCGTTGAAGTGTTCCCGGATCATGTCTTCGTGATGGTGGACGGCCACGACCACCGGTCGTAATCCGGCGCCGAGAAGCCGGCATACGAGATGTTCCAGGTAAGGCCGTCCGGCCACAGGGAGCATTGTTTTAGGCATCCGGGCGCCGAGGTCGCCGAGACGAGTACCCGGCCCGGCCGCTAATACGATTGCGCCCGTCACGTCTTGTCGCCGCGTACGAAGAGAGCTTGACGGCGTGCCACGAAGTTGTCATGACTGTCCTCGCTCGCTGGATCGCAATGTACCCGCCGATAGAGGTCGAACGTCAGAACCTGGATCTCGACGATACCGAAAGGCGCCTTACGGTTGAGGTGAATCGCTTGGTCGTAATTGTTAGTCGTCGCCGCAGAAAGCCCCGCGTGGTCACGTTGCCTGTAATCACGCCAAGGGGCGAACTGAAGTTCACCGTGTCTGAGTAGAAGTTCGGAAGGTTCGGGTGTCAACCAAAGTGCCTCGCAACACGTGGCTACAGCTTCGAGGGCATCCTCCGATGCGATCACCAGCCGGTAACCCCATACGTCCAGCATGACGCGCAGCGGTTCGCCGAATCGGCGCATCTTGGCGACAACGGCGTGAGCTTCCTTCAGCCGCGCGTCGACGACTACCGTGCCAGGCTCGATGTCGCCGTTCCCATCCATCGTGTTCGGCCGTTCCTCGGCCAGGAACGACTTGTAACCTGCCGTGCCGAGGTGATCGGCGAGATCCCGCTGTCCCGCCCGAAGCTGCGCCGTCCATTCATCCCTGTGAGAGACTAGATGGCCAAGGACGTTTGCATAGTCGTCTTCGGTTACGGGCGAGAGATCGGAAAGGTTAGGCATGGGATAGCTCGTTTCGGCCGGAGTAGATGCGCCGACCGTTTACTAGCCGGCACTGTCGGGGGTCTTCCTCGGATAGTTCGTCAACACTTCGGTACGCAAGGGTCAACACTACCCGAGGCCCCTCGGCCGACGCGCCACCTCCCGCGTGGTAGAGCTGCCCGTGCATCAGGATAGCGTCACCCGCCGAGGCAGGCAGGGGCACCGCCTGGTCACCCATCGAGGAATAGACCGATGATTGATCAAGCCACGTACCGCCGTTGTTGGGACGACCAGTAGACGGCCATAGATGGTTTGCGGGGATAATCCGCGTGGCTGACGCGAGATCAGTGCAGTCCGAAAGGTAGACGAGAACGGTAAGAATACTGCGACTCCATTGCAAGACGTCTCTGTGGAGCCGGTCCGTCGAGGGCTCGCGATAGGTACTGAGATGGTTGTGACGGTTTTCTACCAACTCGACATTAGGTCCGAGGACCGGATCTAGAGCATTTAGTAGCCGGTCGGAGGTCGCAATTGCGAGGTACGCCGAATCCATCGACACAGCGCGATCGATTCTCGTTCGTCCAGGCTTGTTGGTGACCTGTCCGTTGTACGGCTGCTCGGCGACACGGTCAGCGATCTCGCGGAGATTGGCGCATTCCTCGGCGCCGACTAAGCCGGGTACGCGGAGATAGCCGACGTTGTGAAAGAAGACGACCGGGGCATTCATCGTTTCTCCTTCATGCCAGATGCGGGAAGGTGGGGGTGTACGTTCATCTACTTCGGCCCGTCCGCGCGCAGCGAGACGTTTAAACGGACTGGACTCGGACGATCGCCGAACAGCACCCGCCGAACGGTGCTGTGTACCGCATCAACCACGCTTTCTTGACCCACAGCGTAGCCGGTTAGACCCTGCGTCCCGGAAAATGTGACGGGATGGCTAAGGGGAGGGGGTAACTCCAACGACAGGACATGGGCAAGAGCTTGACGCACGGCGTCGTCAGGCGTACCCGGATCAAAAATCTTGCGTAGCAGCTCGGCGCGCTCGCTGTGGGGTTCGCTCATGGCCCTAGAACAGCACGTGAAGGCGGTCGACGACTCTTTACAGCGTCGGAAGGTCGACGTCTGGACCTGAAAGGCGTTGATCTGGCCGCACCGGGGAAGGTGTTCGGATCGGTAGTCCGGTTGCTGTCACCGGGCGATGTCCCCACCGGTACGGACGGAGAGGCGAACCCCAAAAATCGAGACGATCGGGTATCGAATCGGCGTGCCGCTGCGCGGCATCCTGGGCGGCCTGATTCAGCAGACGGCACGCGGCGTGCGCGATGTCTTCCCGGTCGTACGCCGCGACAGCCTCCAGCGGTTCGTCCGCCGTCACGTCTTCCTGCCAGGCGGCATCCGTGGCGCGCTGGCGTAGCTCCGCCGTCGGTTCGGCGTGAACGACGATCCACTGTAGGGACGTGTTCGTGTCGTCGCCTGGCGGGACGACCACGTACGTCTCTTCAAGATCCATCCTCTGCTCCCCGCTTGCCGTTCTGCGGCCTGGTCCGCGCTCGCCAGGGGGCCGCTAGGCGGGCGCCCCGGTCGTGCGTGGCCCGCGAATGCGGTACCAATACGCCTAGACACAGAATGGTCACCCTGCGCCGATGTCACTAGGGGCAGAGGTAGGGGCATCATGGGCTCATGGCGGTTGGCGACCTGATCCGAGAGCTACGCTCGGCCCGTGGGTGGTCGCAAGGACGCTTGGCGTCCGAACTGGTCAAGGCGTCCGACGGGAGCACGATCACCCGCGAGACCGTCTCCCGGTGGGAACGCGGCGCGATCAGATGCCCTAATGCCTTCTGGCTAAGGCATCTCGCCGGAGTCCTACAGGTCCCGCTAGAGGTTCTGGAGGATGAGAACGTGGACCGTCGCCGCTTCACCAGCATTGCCGCTGTCGCTACCGGCATAGCTCCGATCATTGCCTCTGATCTGATCCACGGCGGATTCTCGGCCGCCCTGGCCGGTGGCCCGGACGTGGACGAGTGGCGCGAGGTTCTGACGAACTACGGGCGCGACTACATGTCGTTGGGCGCAGGCGAAATACAGAAGCGGCTCACCGCTGACATGCTCGTGATCCAACAGCAGCTCGACCGGCCGGAACGGTGGGAGATTGCCGCACGGCTGGCAACTCTGTACGCCAAGACCTACCCCGGCAGCGACGGCGTCAAGGCCGTCACCTGGTACCGCACGGCGACGCAGGCCGCTGATCGGTCGGGAGATCCGGCTACGCGGGTATGGGTGCGTGGACGCGCCGCTATCGCCCTGGGATACGAGGGTGCGGCTCTAGGCGTCGCTGAGACGCTCGCGAGGGAGGCTGAGCAGATAGACGACCGGCCCTCACTCGGCAGGCTGAACGCGGTCATGGGACGCGCGCACGTCGCGGCAATTCGTGGCGACGATCAAACGGCGCTCACTCTTCTAGACCAGGGTCGCCGGATCTTCGACGTCGCTGGAAGCGACGAACAGGAATCGGACTACGCCGTTCCCTATTGGCGGATGAACGTCTTCGAGTCCCTGTTGCTCGCGAGGCTAGGAGACGAGAACGGCGCACTACGCGCCCAGGACACCGCGTCCGCGACGTTGCCCGCTAGCCTGCCCCGGTTCGCGACCCACCTAGAGATGCACAAAGGGCTGATGCTGGCCCGTGCTGGTGACAAGGCCGGAGGCGTCGCGTACGCACAAACCGCACTGGACAAGCTCCCACCGGAAAAGCACAGCCTGACCCTGCGTCTCCTCATGTCCGAGGTTGAAGACGCAACCGGACCGACCGACGTTTGAGGTCGACAGCGTTCACCTCACGGTATTGCGATGGTCGAACCACGGGAACGGGCACCACACCTCGCGCGCTAGTCGAACGGCGCAACTATTCCATCAATTAAGGTAGCAATTGGAAGAGCACGAAGGGCGGCAATGTTGGATTCTAGTTGTTGGCAAGCGTAGATAATAGTCCAGATGTTCTTCTGGACGTCTCCCTTCTGTCCGCCTTTCCCGAGGGACCCCTGGTAGCTTTTCAGCTGCACATCGTAGCCGCGAAGATACACCGGAACTCGCTCGTGTTGAGAGTCAAAGAGCACCTGCTCTCCGAAACAGAATTCAAGGGAACATGCGGCACCGTTAATATCTGTGTAGGCAACACGTCCCTCGTTAACCGTCGGATAGCTAAGTCCATACTCAACATCGGGAAGCCGAATGACCCTTACGGTTTCAGGAAGCTTCAAAGATAGAAGCCGAGCCTGTTCGGCGCGTCCAGCGGTATCGTTATCTAGCACGGCGATAATCCTGTTGGCTACCCCTGCAGCAGAGAACCTCCTGACGGCATCTCCTACCCGGTCGACGCCCCCCGGTATCTTCACCACATCGAACTCCAGGAACGAAAAATAGGACGCGACATGAGGTCGAAGTAGCTCCAAGGATGCACGAATTACTCTAGAATCGAACTTTCCCTCAGTAAGTACTATTGTTGGACTGTCGCGAGACGCTCGAACTCGGATTCTCTCTCGTGCGTATTCTGCCCAATCCAGGTCGTCTGTATACTCGCCGATCAGTACATCTGTAAGATCGAAAATAACCATCGACTCTTCGTTGGCACAGTCAAGAGCTAAGGCCAGCAGTGCGCGAGCGTCGATCCCTCCTTCCCAATCGAAGCCGAAAAAAGTTTCATTGTAGTCGTGAGTTTCGGCATCGAGATAGTCAATGACAGAGGCGCGGAGCAGTGGAATGTTTTCTTTGATCCATTCTTCTACCTCCTCTTTATCCCCGGCGCCGCTGAGCTTGTTCTCGGCATACTCATGCACTGCTGTCTTATACGAGAACCCCATCACATTTAGACGTTCGATGACTACCCTCGATGCGACCTCGTAACGGACGATATCGGGACGCAGCAGACCGAGCTCATGCGGTCCTAGATCGGCATTCTCATCGTCCATCTGGCGATGGCGGTCCCTATCGTAGATTAAGTCGGCCATGTCAAAGAAGGAAATCGTTTCACCTGGCGGTACATACTTGCCACGCAAGATTACGCTCTTATCGATGCGAAGTTCCCACCAGTGACCCATGTGATGACAATAGTGGCTCCCCGAGCGCGCAAGTTCGCCTGTTGCGACGTCCCGGCCCGAATACTGGTTATGGCGGCGCGCGGCGAGCATGGCGGCGGGTCGGCCCGTGTAAACGGGTCGGGGGGTAAGGGTGCGGCTCCCTCCCCGACTCAGTGGACGCGCTGTGCAGCGTTGCCTGCCGACAGTAGCGGCCCGACATACCTTCGCGCACCGCTTGCTATAGAAAGCATACAGCAAGCGCAGGTCGTAGGGGCATCGGTTCAATTTCTACTAGGCCGTGTTTCCTGGATCTAGCCTGGGTCCTGCGGCGACTCCGTGAGATCGCGAAGTCAGATCTTGATCGAGGCGATGTCGACGGTGGCCTGGTACATGTAGTCACGTTTGTCATATCTTGTAGCGACCGCCCGGAACTACTTGCGTTTGTTGATGCTCCGCTCGGCCACGGTGCGCAATGTGTACAGTTCCGCGTCGCATGCGGGCGGGCGCCCGCCGCGGCTGCCGCGGGCCTTACGGTTGTGCGCTTGGTCGGCGCGCTCGGGGATGACAGCCCTGATCTTCCGGCGGCGCAGGTAGGCCCGGTTCGCGTGGCTGGAGTACGCCTTGTCCCCGAGGATGTGGGTCGCCCGGGTGCGGGGCCGGCCGACCCCGCCCGGGCGGCGGACGCGGATGCCGGCCATGACCGGCGCGCATGCGGTCGTGTCGTGGCGCTGTCCCGGGGCGGTGACCCGGGACAGCGGCCGGCGGCGGGCGTCGGCGGGCGTCGGCGGCCCGGTGCAGCGTGGTCGAGTAGCCGCTGTGGGAACGCCCGAGCGCCTCCCGTCCGTCCGGGTCGTCCAAGGCGGAACACCTCCTTCGTGTCTGGGTACGCGGCGACCAGATCGCTCGCGGGCGCGTGTCGCGCGCCGGCGGTGTGCTGGTGGGTGCGGACGACGGTGAAGTCGACGGCGACTGCCAGTCGGGGCGCATCCCGAGGGGCGGACCGGCCCCTCGGTCGCGGTCGGTGTCCCCGCCGTGCCTGGTGTGTCCGCCGTGGTCGGTAGTGCCGTCGCGCGGCGCGACGCGGTCGTCGGGGCCGGTGTCCCCGCCGAGCGCCTGATCACCGCAACGGGCGTCCGCCTCGGTGCGGAGCGCGTCGAGGATGCGTTGCCAGGTGCCGTCCGCCGCCCGCCGCCGCTTGCGCTTGTAGAGGGTTCCCGAGTGGCCGTACCTGTCCGGAACGTCCCGCCACGGGCAGCTGGTCCGTTCCCCGGTTCATGATTCCGTCGATCTTAGCGGTCGCCGTCTCGGGAGCGGTTGGCGATGATGGCCGCGACCGGCGGGATGACAGCGGCGACGGACATCATGGCCAGCGCCGCCGGCACCGAGAAGAAACGGACCACGCCGCCGGCGAGTACGAACAGCCCCACGCAGCAGGTCATCATCGCCAGGTAACGGTGACGGATCCGCCGCTGCGTCTCGCCCGGCAGCGGTGCTGGTGCCGCTGCCGGTGAGGGAGCTGGTCCCGGTGGCCGGGACGGCGAAGGTGCCGCTGTGCCGGTGGCCTGGCGTGGGGGGCCGGGCTGGCGCGGCACGGCCGGCCCGGGACACCCCTCGGCCGCTCGGGAACGCAGCCGACGGTCGTAGGCACGGCGCCGCTCTGGATCACTCAGTACCTGGTAGGCGGTATTGACCAGACGGAACGCGCTCTCGGAACCGCCCGCGTCCGGATGCGTGCGCAGCGCGGCCCGCCGGTAGGCGGTGACGATCTGGGCGGGCGAGGCCGTCGGTCGCACACCCAGCACGTCATAGAGCGATGGTCGGGCCACGACCTACCCTTACCCGCCAGCTGGACGTGTCATCTGGAGACGATGAGGACGACCGCGACGATCAATCCGAGAATCACGACGGTGCCCCGTAGCGCGGCCGCGGGCAGCAGCCGGGCGAGACGTGCGCCAAGAAGACCGCCCGCGCAGGATGTGACCAGCAGGATCGCTGTAAAGGCCCAGGAGACCTGGGCACTTACCACGAACACAGTGACGCCGATTATGTTGATCCCAAACGAGAGCAGCGTCTTCGCGGCATTGGTGCGCTGGATATTGTCGGGCAGCAGGATGCCCAGGATACCGAGCAGCAGTACGCCGAGGCCGGCACCGAAGTAGGAGCCGTACACCCCCGCCAGAAACACCCCGCCGCGGGTCGGCCAGGTGACGTCGGCGGTGGGTACACCATTGTTGGTAAGCATGATCGGGGCAGCCGGGGCAGCCGGGGCAGCCGGGGCAGCCGGGGCAGCCAGCAGCCGGGCACGCCGGCCCGCCACCAGCTGGGCCAGCCACGGCTGGGCGCCGAGCAGCCCGCAGGCCACCAGCACGAGGTATCCGACGACAGCCCGGAAGGCGCCCGCGGGCGTGGCCAGCAGCAGTACCGCCCCGGTCAGCCCGCCAAGCAGGGCCGGGACACCGAGCGGACGCAGCCGGGCGGCCTGGCCCGCAAGCTCTCGTCGATAGCCGAGCGCACCGCCCGCATATCCGGTCACCAGCCCGACCGAGGAAGTAATGTTCGCGGTGAGTGCTGGCATACCGGTGGCGAGCAGCGCGGGGAAGGCGATCAGGGTGCCGCCGCCGGCGGCCGCGTTCACCGCCCCAGCCAGCAGACCGGCGGCCGCCACGAGTCCGCCGTCGGCTGGTCTCACGGCACCCTCCGCGTCCGGGCAGGAAGTCCTGCGGCCTTCTCAGTACACCCGCTCAGATGAGGTTCGCACGGGTGGATGCGGCTGGTTGCCGGTGTTTCTCGCCACCTCGGGCGGGAGAGCGCCGAAACGCTGGCGCGGTGGATGCCATGTGGGTAGGCAACGTGAATGGGCGGTTTCGAGGTGTTGAGGATTACCGGCCGGGTACTGGTCGGGCCGGAGGATGTCCGCGACGAGCTGTGGGTGCTGGACGGGAGGATCACGTTCACCCCGCCGGTCGGCGCCGGTGCCCGCGACGTCCGGACCCTGTCAGGTTGGGTACTGCCCGGTCTGGTCGACGCGCACTGTCATGTCGGCCTGGCCTCGCATGGCGCGGTTGATCGTGACACCGCCGAGCGGCAGATCCGGGCGGACCGGGACGCGGGCGCGTTGCTGCTGAGCGACGCGGGCTCACCCGCCGACACCCGCTGGGTGGACGACCGCGTCGACCTGCCCCGCCTGGTCCGGGCCGGCCGGCACATCGCCCGGACGAGGCGTTATGTCCGCAACTACGGTATCGAGATCGAACCCGACCAGTTACTCGCGAACGTCGTCGAGCAGGCCGGGCGTGGTGACGGCTGGGTCAAGATCGTCGGTGACTGGATCGACCGCGACGCCGGGGACCTCGCCCCATGCTGGCCGCGGGACGTGGCCCGCGCCGCGATCGAGGCCGCGCACGCGGTCGGTGCCCGGGTCACCGCGCACTGCTTCGCCGAGAGCTCCCTGGCCGACCTCGTCGAGGCCGGTATCGACTGCGTCGAGCACGCCACCGGGCTCACCGACGAGACGATCCCGCTGTTCGCGGCGCATGGCGTCGCCATCGTGCCGACTTTGATCAATATCGCCACCTTCGGTGACATCGCGGCGGCGGCGGAAGAAAAGTTCCCCGGCTACGGAAAGCACATGCGGGCATTGCACACGCGCCGTTACGATACAGTGCGGTCCGCCTATGACGCGGGGATCGCGATCTACGTGGGCACGGATGCCGGCGGATCGCTGGCCCATGGCCTGGTCGCCGACGAGGTTGCCGAACTGGTGCGGGCCGGGCTGCCCCCGCTGGCCGCGTTGTCGGCGGCAAGCTGGGCCGCGCGTGCCTGGCTGGGATTCCCGGGTTGTGACGAGGGTGCCGCGGCCGATCTCGTCGTCTATCCGCAGGATCCGCGGGTGGACGTACGGGTGCTCGCCGCGCCATCGTTCATCGTGCTGCGTGGGCAGGTCCTCGACATCCCAGCGAAGGAATCTCGCCCGGCCCAGTGAAGATTCTCACTCACCGACCGCGAGGTGCGGCTGGCGCCTGAGTGGCCCTGAGGCGTTCGATCGCATCATGATGAGACCGGGGCATCGGGAGAGACATCGCGGTGAGCGTTCGGGTTGGCTGCGAGCCGCGGTGCTGGGCGCGGACGACGGCCTGGTGTCGACCTCCAGCCTGATGCTCGGGGTGGCCGCGTCGTCGGCGTCGCGAGCCGTTGTGCTGACCGCGGGGCTCGCCGGGCTCGTCGCGGGGGCGGCGTCGATGGCCGCTGGCGAGTTCGTCTCGGTCAGTTCGCAGCGGGACGTCGAGCTGCGGGATCTTTCCGTGGAGGCGGCGGAGCTCGCGGCTGATCCAGCCGCCGAGCTGGAGGAGCTGACCGGCATCTACGTGCGGCGTGGGCTGAGCCCGCAGCTCGCCCGGGAGGTCGCGGTGGAGTTCAGCCGGGCCGACCCGCTGGCCGCGCACGCGCGCGACGAGCTCGGCCAGTCACCGGCGGCCGCGGCCCGTCCGGTGCAGGCCGCCGGGGCCTCGGCGTTGAGTTTCGCCGTTGGCGCTCTGCTTCCGCTTCTGGTCACGCTCGCCGCTGGCGGCACCAGCAGGATCGTGCTGCTCGTCGCTGTGACGTTGGTGGGATTGGCGCTGCTTGGCGCGGTGGGCGCCACGCTCGGCGGCGCGAACCGGATGCGGGCGGCTGGCCGTGTCCTGCTCGGCGGCTGCGTCGCCATGGCCGTGACAGCCATGGTCGGCGCTCTGGCCGGAACCGCCATCCACTGACCGCGCCGGCTGGCCGGATCGCCCAGATATATGTGTCCGCACGGCTACTTGTCAGCGACGAGGAAGGGGTTGTTAACTGCTGCCGGATCGACGTCCGGTAGCGTCGGATGAGGTCGTATGATGTTCATGTGAACCTCAAGGAGTGGGCCGCCGCGAACGGCGTCGGGTACACCACGGCGCGGCGCTGGTACCGCGACGGTCTGCTCCCGGTCTCTGCCCGGAAGGTCGGCGGCCTAGTGCTCGTCGACGAACCCGCCGCGCCGGCCGGGCGCCCTGCCGCCGTGGTGTACGCCCGAGTGTCGTCAGCGGAGCAGCGCCCCGACCTGGACCGGCAGGTCGCCCGCGTCACGACCTGGTGCGGCGAGAACAGCGTCACGGTGGGCCGGGTCGTCACCGAGGTCGGATCGGCGTTGAACGGCCACCGCCGGAAGTTCCTCGCACTGCTACGCGACCCGGCCGTGTCCACCATCGTCGTCGAGCACCGTGACCGGTTCGCCCGTTTCGGCGCCGAGTACGTCGAGGCCGCGCTGTCCGCGAACGGCCGTGAGCTGCTGGTGGTCGACCCTGCGGAGGGGGACGACGACCTGGTCCGGGACGTTACCGAGATCCTGACGTCGCTGTGCGCCCGGCTGTATGGCCGGCGTGCCGCCGCGGACCGGGCGGCCCGGGCGGTCGCCGAGGCGACGAAGGACGGCCCGGGATGAAAATGTTGCAGGCGTACCGGTTCGCGCTCGATCCGAACAGCGCCCAGCTCGCGGGCCTGCGCCGGCATGCCGGCGCAGCCCGGTTCGCCTACAACTGGGGGCTGGCCCGGGTGAAGGCCGCGCTCGCTCAGCGCGATGCGGAGCAGTCCTACGGCCTGACCGGTGACGCGCTGACCCCGGTGCCGTGGACGCTGCCCGCGTTGCGGCTCGCCTGGAACGCCCGGAAACGCCGGGTTGCCCCGTGGTGGGCGGAGTGCTCGAAGGAAGCGTTCTCCGCTGGGCTGGACCAGCTTGCCCGCGGGTTGAAGAACGTCACCGACTCCCGGAAAGGGAAACGGAAGGGCCGACGGGTCGGGTTCCCCCGGTTCAAGAAACGCGGGAAGGCCCGTGACAGCTTCCGGTACACCACTGGTGCGTACGGCCCGGCCGAGGACCGGCAGGTGAAGCTGCCCCGGATCGGCCGGGTGAAAGTCCACGAGCCGATGGGTGCGCTCACCGCACGGCTGGCCGACGGACGGGCCCGGCTGCTCGGTGCCACCGTGTCGCGCACGGCGGGCCGCTGGTTCGTGTCGTTCACCGTCGACGTGGAACGCGATGCGCCCGCCGGGCCGTCGCGTCGGCAGCGCGCGGCTGGGCCGGTCGGTGTCGACTTGGGGGTGAAGCACCTCGCCGTGCTGTCCACCGGCGAGACGGTGGCGAACCCGAAGCATCTCGGCGGGTCGCTGCGCCGGCTGCGCACGGCATCGCGCGCCTACGCCCGATCGAAGCCCGGCAGCGTGGGACGGCGCAAGCGCGCGGCCCGGCTCGCCCGCGTCCACGCCCGGATCGCGAACCAGCGCCGCGACGGCCTGAACACGCTCACTACCCGGCTCGCGAAGACCCATGACAGGATCGTGGTCGAGGATCTGCACGTCGCCGGAATGGTGCGTAACCGGCGGCTCGCCCGCGCGGTGTTCGATACGGGGATGGCTGAGGTCCGCCGCCAGCTTGCCTACAAGACCGTGTGGTATGGCTCGCGGCTCGACGTCGCGGACCGCTGGTATCCGTCGTCGAAGACCTGTTCCGGCTGTGGCTGGCGAAACCCAAGCCTTACCCTGTCGGATCGCACGTTCACCTGCCTGTCCTGCGGGCTGGTGGCCGACCGTGACCTGAACGCTGCGGTCAACCTCAAGCAACTCGTCGCCGTCAGTACGTCGGAGACGGTAAACGCCCGTGGAGCCGACCGTAAGACCCGCGCAAGCGGGCAGGTGGCAGTGAAGCGGGAACCCGGCACGGCCGCGGCCAGTCAGACCGGGAGTGCCTCACCGAGAGGTGAGGCGGCATGAGCGGCGCTATCCAGCGCTCTCATGCAACGGACTTTCCGGAGTTGGCCGACGCCCTACGCCAACCCGCAAGATCCCTCCTCAAGTAACGCCCAAGGCGATTGGCCCGACCGATCCACGGCTGGAGGAGGGCGTCGGGCGGGCCGAAGCCGACTCGGGCACACTTCTGGCCAGCACCACCCCGCTCCGCATACTTGTTCTGGCAGCCGCCAGATATCCATCCGCCCACACGGCCGGCCACCTCGGCAGATCATGGCGGTGGTAGGGGCAGCGGTGCGTCTTCCGGGATGTGCCGGATGGTCGGGTCGTAGCCGTCCAGCTCGCCAGGCTCGAACCGGACGTTCTTGATCACCCACCAGAAGGAGCCGGCCGGCTCACCGACCAGCTTGTACGCACCATCCGCCAGCAAGAGCGCCCACCCGCTCCGCCCCCCGATCATGATTGCGATCTGTTGGCCGGTCGCGACCTCCCACAGCCGGATGGTGCCATCC
>NZ_CAKJTO010000041.1:28266-29039 GCF_917627405.1 Protofrankia sp. Cj5 | reverse complement strand
GGCGAGCGTCCCGCCGATGACCTGGATGCCATCGAGGCCGGCCCCACAGGCGACCACCCGGTCCGCGCTGACCTCGCGAACCATCGCCCCAGCCAGCCTCGCGCCGGACAGGTCCGCCCCGGACAGCACAGCCGCGTCCAGAAAAGCTCCGGTCAACACCGCATCCCGCAGATCAGCACGATCGAGCCGAGCGTCGGCCAGGTTCGCCTCCCGCAGGTCCGCGCCGCGCAGATCCCGACCGGAGAGGTCGTGGCCGGCGAGATCGGTGCCGGCCAGTTTCGCCCCCGTCCGCAGCATGATGCCCAGCCGCCGCGCCACCACCACCGCGTTCGCCTTCGACACCGCGGGCGCGTCCACGGTGTCCTGTGCCCAGCGGGCCGCCGCGTCCCGGCCGGCCAGATCGGTGAAGAAATCCACCATCAGCTCCGACATCTCCTGAGCCGCGAGCAGACCACCAGCCTGGTCGGCCTGACCGGCGAGCCGGCAGGCGATATCGGCCGCGACCAGGTACTCCATCACCGACCAGTGAATGAAGGAGAACCGGCCATCGGCATCCCGGCGCAGCGCCGTCCCCGAACCGAGCAGATGCGCGGCCTCGGCCGGGGTCAGACCACGCGGGTCCCGCATCGACCGGAGCACCCCGGCGGCGATCTCGTCCAGCCGGGTCACCGCGATGAACGCCTCGCCGTCCCGCCACATCGCCACCGCCAGCTCGGTGACAGCATCCTTCCGCTCATCGACCGTCAGCTCCGGTGAGCGTGTCTGCTCGTAGC
>NZ_CAKJTO010000041.1:0-28097 GCF_917627405.1 Protofrankia sp. Cj5 | reverse complement strand
CCGCGGTCACCGTGCCGCCGCGCTGGCGCGCCGCGTCTAACCGCTTCTCGTCCAGCTCGGCGATGAACGTCAGCAGCCGGGGGTTACGTGCCAGATCGGGGAGGTCCCGCACCTCCTGGATCAGTTTGAGGCGGGCTGTTGCCCGTTGGTGTGCTTGCGCGCGGCGGGCGTCCGGGTCGGGAACCTTCACCGACAGCGTGCGGGCGAACCGGCCGACCAGGAAGTCATGGATCTGTTCGGGAGCGAACTCCGTCAGCCGGACGATGAACCGGCCGAACGTCCGCTCGACCTTCTCCCCGGTCTTCGTCAACACCTCACCGTCGGTGAGGAAGAACTCGGCCCGGCTCGTCACAACGATCTTCGCCCGGCTGGCGGTCGCCACCGGGCCGCCGGCGCCGGAGCCGCTCCGGTCGTCGAAGGCCGCCAGGATGGTGTCGAGGTGCGCGCTCGCACGTTCGTAGGTGACGCGGGCCGCGAGTTCGTCGAAACCATCGAAGATCAGTATCAGCCGGCCGTGCGCCAGCATGTAACGGAACGCGTCCAGATCCGGCCGGCGGACCTGGGAGTCCACCAGGTGCTGGGCGACGAGCCGGTCGATCTCGAGGGACTTCTCCAGCTGCCGCAGCTCGATCAGCATCGGGTCGACATGCGGCAGGTGGCAGGGTAACGCTAGGGCGAGCTCGTGGGTCAGGAAGGTCTTGCCGTGCCCGGAGTCGCCGAGCACGAGGATGAACCGGGCCTCGTCGGTGGTCAGCCATTCGACGATCTGATCAAGTGCGGGGCCGGGCACCGCGGCAGCGGTGCGGTCGACCCGCCGGATGCGCTGCGGTACGTACAGCTCGGGTGGGTAGTCCCGGTCGGTGCGCAGCCGGTCGGTCTGCCGCTCGATATAGCCGCGCAGGTCCAGCACGCCCTGGTACTCGGGCATGCTCAGCAGCCGCACCCCGCGCCGCTCGGCGTGATCGACCAGCTCCGGCGCGGCCTGCGTCCCAGTGATGTAGACGAGGTCGGTGAACAGGCCCGTCCCGAAGGCGGCCAGGTACGGCGCCCGGACTGTTGTGGCGAACGCGTCAACCGCCGCCACGTCCAGGTGGCTGTCCGCGAGTTCGCCGGTGATCAGACCGACGACCCGTTGCTCGATGACACGGCCCTCGGCACGGCGGATGAGCAGGTGGGCGGGAAGTTTGCCGGACGCCTCGATCCGCGTGACCGTCGCGTCCGGGTGGCGCAGCCGGGCCACCTCGGCGACGTCGTCCAGCCTGTCGGGCGGTTGCCGCGGCGACCCGAAGGACCCGTCAGGAAGGCCGTCGCCGTCCATGCCCCGGCCATCCTGTCCGCGCCGGCGTAGGACTGCTTTGCCCCCGGTGTCGTCATCCGTGCCGGGGAGCGGGGGCCGTGGTGGGAAGGCCGCGCGCACCGACCGGAACACGCTCGGTGTGCGTACCGACCAGGAGTCACCGGCTGGATCGACCCGCAGGTCACCCGTCCACCGTTTCTGGTCCGGCTCATAGCGGCGGGCATACCGGGTGAACCCGCCCCGGTCGATGCGGAGCAGCTGGTACTGGTTAGGCACCTCAGCCGGGCGGGCATGCGCATCGACCGCCGCACTGCCCGTGGACGCGACCGGCAGCCCGGAGGACAGCCAACCGACCCGGCCATCGTGGGTGTGGCCGTGCAACAGCAGGTTCAGGTGCGGGCCGAGGATGCGGTCCAGATCGTCGACGTCACGCAGGTTCTCATCATCCGAGGTGGCGCCCCGGACCGGGTTGTGATGCACCGCGCCGATCCGCAGCCAGCCATCCCGCTCATAGCAGCCCAGCGCCTCGGCGACGGCACGGAGCTGGTGTTCCCCGAGCCAGCCGTAGTGCTCCTCGTGCGTCTCGGCCATCGTCGAGTTCAGCCCAGCCACGACGACTCTGCGGTCGGGGATCTCGACCAGTGACCATTCCTCGCCGACGGTGAACCCGACCGCGGCATCGGCGCCGTAGAACCGCCGCAGCAGGGCGTCGAAAAATTTCCACTTCGGCCAGTACGGCGGGAGGGGGCCTCGTCGGCCGCTGAACATTGCAGAAAGTAGGCATTGCAAAGCCTACCGTTGACGTCGTGGTTGCCGGGAATGAGCACGAACCGGTTCCGGTCGAGTTCCAGGCTCTCCGCCAGCGCGATGAGGAAGTCGTACGCCTGGTCGAATTCGACTTTCGTGCCGGTCTCGGTCAGGTCGCCGGTGACCACGACGAAGTCTGGTCGCAGGCCATCGGTGCCGGCCCGGTCCCGCAGGTCGTCGTGCAGCCGGCCGAACAGCGACGCGTGGGCACGGTCGGCCTCGGTCAGCCCGGCCCGGCCGAACACGTGGTGCGCCCCGAACTGGGTGTCAGAGATGTGCAGCACCGTGACGGCCGGCTCCGTGACCTTGCCCGGCCTGCCCGCGGTTACCCTGGGTGTGGTGAGCCTGCCCGGAGTCGTCTCGCTGAGGGCTGCTGGTTGCCCGTTCGGCCCCGGGAACGCGGGCCGTGCGGCTACGCCGGGGAACCGCGGGGCGACGGCAGGCTTGGCCCGGCCTTCGACGGACGCGGTGATCCCCGCGAGCAGCGTGTCGGCGGCGGCCGTCTCGTCGCGGCCGACCAGATCGATGTAGGTGGTTGAGCGCAGCAGGCCCTCGGGCTGGCACTCCGCGACCCGGACCGGCACGATCCGGCGCTTGCGCCCCTCGGGGTCGTCCGGCCAGATCGCCAGCCACTCGGCGTTGCCGTACCGGGAGTCGGTCAGATAGGTGGGGGACAGGACGGGCACCACCCGGGCCGAGGCCGGCAGCGTGCGGTGCATGCTGGCCGCCCAGTTCGTGCCCGGGACGAGGTCCCACGCCTGCACGAACACCCGCGCGGGCCGTTCGCCGAACCGCACCCGGGCCTCCAGCTGCCACGCGATCCACTCTGCCCAAGCGGCGTCCGTGCCGGTGTAGCTGACGAAGAAGTCGTAGCGATCGTCGCTGCCTGAACCTGACGTGTCAGATGCTTCGCCCCCATCACCCATGGGCCAAGAATGTCACGATCCGCGTCCGGTACAGCCGTCGGGCGTGCCCGGCGTGCGGAGCGCACAGCGCGGAGGGTGGCCGGTCGCCTTTCCGTCCTGCCTTTCCGTTCGGCGTTTCTGGCTGGCGCGGTCGTGCGGTCAACCATCCAGCGGGAGTACCCGAGGTAGCATAAGGAGTATGAGCGAGCCTACCCAGAAGTACTCGATCACAATGCCTCGGGACGTCGCCGAGGCGGCCCGCGCCCGCGGCGGTCCCTCAGGCCTGTCCGCATACGTCGCCGCGGCCGTCGCGCGCCAGATCGAACGCGACAACCTCAACGACCTGATCGCGGTCGCGGAGGCCGAACACGGACCGATCACCGATGGCGAGATTCAGGCCAGGCGCGATGCCCTGCTGCGCGCCCGCGAGCAGCAGGGCATCGCCGGCTTGAGCGTGGCATGATCCGCGCGCCCGTAGTGCCGGGCGGCATTCTTGTGCTGGACAGTGAAGGACTCGCCAAAGCCGTACAGCGCGACCGCGAGGTCACCGCCTGGCTCGCACTGGCCCGCGCCGACGACATGCGTGTGATCACCAGTGCGGCGACGCTGGTCGAGGTGGTGCACCCGCACATCAGGCGTCCGGCTCTCGAATGGACCCTGTCCCACATCGTCATCGAGCCCGTCACCGAGGACATCGCCCGCCATGCGGCGGCTCTCCTGGGTGATGCGGGTCTGCATGGTCACAAATACGCGATCGACGCCATGCTCTGCGCCACCGCGCTCGCCGTCCCCGGTCCGGTCACGGTGCTCACGTCGGATCCTGACGATCTCGCGGTGCTCTGTAGCCGGCGGGTTGCTCTCATCAAAATCTGAAGCGCCCGGAGTCTGACGTCGCGTTGTCTACCGGATGTTCGTCCGAAGGCGTGTTTGTGCGTTCGGCTGGATCGCCGCCACCGCGCTCGCCCTCGACGTTCCGGTGGTCAGCCAGGATGATGACCACGCGGACATACCGGGCCAGCGTGATCCGCGTCTGGCGATCGCCGCGGGAGAACGGATTGATCCCTTGTAGAGAAAGCCACACGTGGGATCGCAACCGGGCTAAGAGCGCCCGGCAATAGGGGTGTGGATCAAGGAGTGGGGTTGGGGTGCGTGCATCGCGAGGCGGCGGAGGGAGCCACCGGAGGTGTTGGGCGTCGACCAACGAGCCGGGGTACCCGTGCATCGCGCAGCGATGGATGGGGAGCGATGCGGCGAGATGTGTGCCCCAGCCCCGCGACGCCGCGCCCCCTATTGCCGGTCGCTCTAGACAGACGGGCTCGGCTCCTGCCGCCGGCCGTCGTCCGGAGTGATCGGCGAGGCGGGGATGGGTACCGCGGGCGTGCGGGCCCGCGGTGGGCGAGTGAGCACCGCGCCGACGACGATCAGAAGGCCGCCGATCAGGACATCCGGGCCGAGTGGCTCCGACAGCGCCGCGGTACCGAGAAGCGTGGACCACAGCGGGATCAGGTAGGTGACCGTGGAGGCGACTGTCGCGCCGGCCGCACGGATCACGCTGAGGTTCAACACGTACGCCACGCCCGTCCCGAACGTTCCGAGCAGTAGGAGAGCGATCCCGGCCCCAGGGCCGGGCCAGCTCGGCGGGCCGCTGACAGGTGGGCCGACGGCCAGCAGTTCCATGGTCGCACAGGAGATCTGTACGGCTGACAGCACGATCGCGGGCTCCCCGCCTCCGGAGAAGAAGCGCCGGGTGTAGGCGAAACCGGCCCCGTAGCAGGCGGCCGCTCCGAGGCATGCCAGGCTTCCGGGGACCGTGCCACCGTGCACCCCATGCCAGACGCCGAGTACGACGAGAACGCCGACGAACCCCATCAACAGCCCGAGAAGCCGTCGCGGCTCAGGCTGCTCCCCGGGCACCAACACCAGAACGAAGACGAGCGTCGTCAGCGGCGTCGTCGCGTTGAAAACGCCGGCGAGCAGCGAACTCACCTGCGTTTCACCCCACGCGAACAGCGCGAACGGCATGGCGTTGAGCAGGGCCGCGACCACCGCCGCGTGGCCCCAGGTCGCGTGCGAGCGGGGAAACCGCAGCCTCTTCGCCAGGCACACGGCACTGAGCGCCAGAGCGCCGAACAAGCATCGCCACAGCGCCACCCACATCGGGGGGACGCCCTCGTCGACCGCAATTTTGATCAGTGCGAAGCTTGCCCCCCAGATCGCGGACAGCAGGATGAAGCTTGGTAGCCATCCGATCTGGATGTGCCGCTCGGTCACCTCGGTCATCGTCCAGCCTTCACACGTTGGGGCACCGTGCCCGGCCATCGTGCGCGATACCGATCACTGATCGTCGGTGGCGCGGCCTGCGCTACATAGGGTGAGTGACGGTTGCTACCCACCGTGGCCGGCGCCGGATGTCGTTTGCCAGGCGGAAAGGACCTCGCCCGGACCCCAGACGAGATCCACGTGAGTAAGGTCGAGAGCTGGGTCGGTGCCGGACAGGGACACGATGGCAAATCCCGTGTCGCCGACGGTGAAACCGGGCACCGCGGGTGCGCTGCGCATGAGGTCCGCGAGGTCATGGTTGTCGAACGCGGTTCCCAGCCACTTCACCGATCCGACGAAGTGCAGCCGTTGCGCTACGGGTGACCGGTCGGCTCCGACGAGGTCCAGCTCCGGGTCGAACTGGCGGTTCCACCAACCGCCCACGGCTTCGACGTCGGGCCAGGGCAGCGCGCCTGAGACCGACGCGAGTTCCAGCGCCTCGCGGACCAGCGGTTCGACCGCTCTGCCCCGCCATGCCGGCCAGCGGCGTTGCACAAGCCGGAAGGCCGCTTCGGGCCGTCCGCGACGTGCCTGTTCCTGGGCGGATCGCAGCGCGGTGAGATACAGGCGCAGATTGCTGTCGGCGACCCGGTAGAGCGCGGGCTTGCCAGGGCGGGTGGACAGTGGTTCATCGACAGCGAGTACCCGCTTCTCCTCGACCAGCCGGCGTAGGAGTGGCGACAGCGATCCTGAGCTCAGGGCCCCCTGGCGGCTGCCCGCGGACGCGGCGATGTTGGCGTGTGTACGGTCTCCGCTGCCCACCGCCTCGAGAACCCGCCGCGACTGGTCGGGTGCGGGAAACTCCGCCATCAGTGTTGATTCCGGCACGCTGAACAGCGGCGAGGCCGGGTCGGTGCATTCCTGTTCGATGAAGGGCAGCGGCGGAGTTCCGGCTGGCCAGTTCCGGAGAATACCGGGCAGCCCACCGGAAACCAGCTGGGCGTCGATCGCGTCGGCCGCGTCCAGACCCAGCGCACGTCCCGTTTCCGCCGGGTTGAGGGGGCCGAGGACAAGATTGTCGGCCCGTCCGAAGAATGGCCGGTCGTAGGCGGTGAGCCGTTCCATCATGTGGATATCGCTGCCGAGGAGCAGGAGGAGCACCGGGCGTCCGGCGAGCAGCCGGTCCCAGGCCGTCTGCAGCGCCCCGTCGAACAGATCGTCCTGTTCCGCGAGCCAGGGAAGTTCGTCGAGGACGACGATGGCAGGGAAGTCGGGTAGGACCGAGGCGAGGACACGGAAGGCGTCAGGCCAGCTTCCGGTGGCCGCGGTCGGCACGAGTTCACGCTCGGTCGGCAGGGACGACTCCCTGAGGTCCGCGAAGAAGGCGGCCACCGATTCGACGGGTGAGGCTCCCTTGGTCGCGGTGAAGAAGAAATAGGGGACACCGGCCCGATCACAGAACTCCTGCACAAGGCGTGACTTACCCACCTGTCGCCGGCCCCGGAGGGCGACGGCTCGTCCAGCGCGGGAGGAGGTCAGCTGATCCAGCCGCTTGCGCAGGAGGGCAAGCTCGGTCGCTCTGCCGACGAAGTCCCACGCCATGAGGGCATCCCATCTATGTAGATGACATCTACGTAGATGCATGCTAGCGGTGGAGTGCGGGGGATCTGGTTGGCTGGGCGGATGTCGCACCGGGTCCCGTGTGTCGGGGCGACATCCTCGACGGGGCGGGCGCGCTGCTACTCGTCCAGCACGGGCGGGAGCCGGCCGTGGTCCGCGGTCGGTGCCCACCGCCTCGAGAACCTGCGACTGGCCGGGGTGCGGGAAACTCCGCCATCAGCGTTGATTCCGGCCCGCTGAACAGCGGCGAGGCGGCGTCGCGGGGGTGGGGCACACACCTCGTGACGTTGTCGTCGGTCAACCACCCCAAGGGCCAGGGTGGTTCCCTCCGCCGCCTCGCGACGCACGCGCCCCAGCCCCACCCCTTGATCCACATTCCTATTGTCGGGCGTTCTTACTGAGGCATGGCGTCGACCAGTTTCAGCAGCGTCGCCGCCGGGACGGGTATCCAGTCCCAGACGTCCACGCCCACGTTGATCTGTCGTTCACTGATCTGCCAGGCGTCGTGTACGTGCCCGCACAGCAGCGGCCGGCCGTCGTCATCGGGACGGCTGTCGACATAGCGGTCGGATTCCGTGTGGTCGCCGCGGTAGGGGAAGTGGGCCAACGTGACCAGCTGGTTGCCGATCCGGTGTTCCCGCACGACTCCGGACGTGTGGACGTCGGCGAAGCCCGCCTCGATGTACCGACGGATCTGGCCGGCGTGCCGGCGGTGCCCGGACCAACAGGAGTCATGATTACCGGCGACGAGAATCTTGTGGCCGTTCAGCGCGGCGACCGGGCCGAGCTTCGTCGGCGTGAGCGAGACGTCCCCGAGAACCCAGACGGTGTCCGTGGCCGCCACCACGGCGTTCCAGCGTGCCACCAGGCCGGCGTTCATCGCCTCGACGTCGGGCCAGGGCCGCGAGGCATAGCCCAGAATGTTCGTGTGGCCGAAATGGAGATCGGCTGTGTACCACGTCGTCACAGAATCCCTGTCATTACCAGTCGGTTCACGGCCAGTCGATGCCGTCGATCAGTTCGGTTGCCGTGACGTCGAGTAGGTCGCTGCGCCCGGTCTCGTCGTATTTGCCGTCCACGAGTTGCCAGATTCGCACCGTCCGGCGGTTCGGATCGGCGACGATCAGTTCGTCCACCTCGTGCGCGGCATAAAAATCGATCTTCGCATAGGTCTCGTCGTCCGGTGACACGACCTCGATGACCACGGCGGCGGTGGAAAGGTACACGCCGGTCGGGTTCCCGCGGTGCAATCCACCGTCGGGTACCCGGTAGTCGTTGCGGCGGCCGAGGTTGAACGGGCCGGTGCGTACAAGCCCGGCGGCCCGCGCACGAATCCGTAGCAGCGCGCTGATTTCGTCGTCTACACGGCCGTGTTCGGCGGAGGGGCCCGGCGCCATATGGTATTCCCCGTTCCAGATCTCGTCGAAGGTGTCCTGCCCGAGCGATTCGCGCCGGGCGATGAACTCGTCGAGGATCTGAGGGCGTTCGCCGAGAACTATGGTGCGCATGCCGGACCGCCTCTCCGTGACTTCGTCGACTTCGTCGGCCGAAGGCCGCGAGAGTCTCTCGTGGTCACACCAGATTATAGATCAATACCGTGCCATCCGTGTCCGGGAGTGTCTCTCGCCGGATCACGCGTTCCGGCGGCGCGCTGCCGGCTCGGTCAGCGACGGCGGTTCGTAGCCCGCGTCCGCCATGTTGATCGTGATGCCCGGCGGCACGATCTCGTCGATCCGGTTCAGGACGTCCGGCGAGAGCGTCACTTTGACCGCGTCGAGCTGTGACTCGAGCTGCTCCAAGGTCCGCGGGCCGATGATTGCCGAAGTGACGGCCGGGTGGGTGAGGACGAACGCGATGGCCAGGTGGATGAGGGAGAGCCCCGCGTCTTCGGCCAGGAGGGCGAGCCGCTCGACCGCCTCGAGCTTGGTGGCGTTCGCCGGGAGGGTCAGGTCGAAACGTCCGGGCGTGCGCTGGCCACGGCCGGAGACGGGCAGCTCGGCTCCCTTGCGGTAGCGCCCGGACAGCCACCCGCCGGCCAGCGGGCTCCACGGGATCACGGCCAGTCCATAGCGCTGCGCAACCGGCAGGACCTCGCGCTCGGCACCGCGGGCCAGCAGGGAGTACGGCGGTTGCTCGGACACGACACGTTCCCGGCCTCGCCGCTCGGCGATCCACTGCCCTTCCACGATGGCGGACGGCTCGAAGGTCGACGTCCCGATATAGCGGATCTTTCCTTGGTGGACGAGGTCGCTCAGAGCGCCGAGGGTGTCGTCGAAGTCAGTGCCGGGCTCGGGCCGGTGCACCTGGTAGAGGTCGATCCAGTCGGTCCGCAGGCGGAGCAGGCTGTTCTCAACCTCGCGGATGATCCATCGGCGGGAGTTGCCCCGATGGTTGGGGTTGTCGCCCATGGGTGCGTGGAACTTCGTCGCGAGCACCACCTCGTCCCGCAGGCCCCCGGCGAGCGCCTTGCCGACGATTTCCTCGGACTCACCCTGTGAGTAGATGTCCGCGGTGTCGATGATATTGATGCCCGCGTCCAGGGCACGGTGAATGATCCGGATGCTGTCGTCATGGTCGGGATTTCCCCAGGCGCCGAACATCATCGCCCCGAGCGTCAGCGGACTGACCTTCACCCCGGTCCGGCCGAAGGCGCGAAGTATCATCGTGCTTACTCTCCTTTAGAGCGACCGGTCCAGAGCGACCGGCAACAGGGGGGCGCGGCGTCGCGGGGCTGGGGCGCGTACCCCAACTCCTTTTCTTGATCCACATTCCTGCTGCTGGATGCTCTTAATCCATGAATTTGATCCAATCGAATCGAATTTAATCGAACCCGGTCAGAACGCCAACTGGCCCGTCAAAGCGTGAGCTGGTCCATCGCTCGAAAGATCCGTTCCATGGAGACCGGGTACGGCGTCCGCAGGGTCTGGGCGAAGTAGCTGACCCGTAGTTCCTCGATCATCCAGCGGATCCGTGCCAGCCCCTCGCTGGGCGGGCTGCCCGGTGGGAGCCTGCCCAGCAACTGGTTGTACTCCCGCGTCACCTGTTCGATGTGCCGGGTGCGTTCCCGGTCACGGTTCGGATCGCTCGGCAGCTTGTCCAGGCGCAGTGTGATCGCGGTCAGGTAGCGGACGAGGTCGGGCAGCCGAGCCCAGCCCGTGCCGGCGACGAAGCCCCGATACACCAGGCCGGAGAGCTGGGAGCGCACGTCACTGAGGGCCGCCACCAAGGCCAGGCCGGTCGTCGTCCTCAGCTGCCGCTCGATGGTGTGCGCGGTGGCCAGGACCCGCTCCACCTTTGTCACGACATCGATCGCGGTCACGGTCAGGCCGGCTTGGACGATGTCGCGCAGCTTGGCGAACCCGTCGGCATCCCAGGCCGGACCGCCGCATTCCGTGATCAGTTTGTCAACGGCGCAGGCGATGCAGTCATCGAGCAGCTCGGTGGCGTTGCGGTATGGATGATGGCTGAGCGTCAGTTTGGCCTGGTTTGTCAGGGCGGCGTTGATGTCACGGACCGGTGACGGCGCGTTCAGCAACAACAGACGCCGGGTGCCCTGCCACATGGCGTGGCGGGCGTCGGTCTCGGTGGCGAAGACGCGGATCGCCACACTGTCGGTCTCGTCGACCAGCGCGGGATACGCCCTGACCGGCTGGCCGGCGCGGCGTTGTTCGACGAGCTGGGGGATCGGGCCGAAATCCCAGGTCCGCAGGCCGTGGCGCTCGACACCGTCCGCCACGGCGTTGACCGCCACCCGCATCGTCGGTGCCAACGCCCGGGTAAGCGCGGCGAGGTTCTTGCCCTCGGCGAGAGTGGCCTGTGTCTCGTCGACGATCCGGAATGTGATCTTCAGGTGGTCGGGTACCCGGTCGAGCTGCCAGGCGTCCCTGGGCACATCCACGTTGGCGAGGTGGCCGAGCTCGCGTTCCAGGATGGCGAGCAGTGGTCCGTCCGCCGGTGTCACCGATTCCAGCACCCGCCTGGCGTAGTCAGGCGCCGGGACGAAACTGCGCCGTATCTGCTTGGGCAAGGATCTGATCAGCGCGGTCACCAGTTCCTCGCGCAGGCCGGGTACCTGCCAGTCGAAACCTTCGGCGGTCACCTGGTTGAGTACCGGCAGCGGGATGCACACGGTCACGCCGTCCGCGTCCGTGCCGGGTTCGAACTGGTAGGACAGCGCCAGGGCGAGTTCGTTATGCCGCCAGACGTCGGGGTAGTCGCGCTCGTCGACCCCGGCCGCGTCTGTCTTGATCAGCATGGTGGTGGAGAAGGCGAGCAGGTCGGGCTGGGTGCGCTGGGTTTTTTTCCACCAGCTGTCAAAGTGGCGCCCGGAGACGACATGAGTGGGGATTCGCTGGTCGTAGAAGTCGAACAGGGTCTCGTCGTCGACCAGGATGTCGCGGCGGCGTGCCCGGTGTTCCAGTTCCTCGACGTCGTCGAGCAGCTCCCGGTTGGCGTGGAAGAACGCGTGGTGGGTCTGCCAGTCGCCCTCGACCAGGGCGTGGCGGATGAACAGGTCCCGGCACAGCTGCGGGTCGATCGCGCTGTAGTTCACCTTGCGGGAAACGACCAGCGGAATCCCGTACAGCGTCACCTTCTCGGACGCCACCACCGCGCCCCGGCTCTTCTCCCAGTGCGGTTCGCTGTACGCACGCCGGACCAGGTGGGGCGCGAGCGCTTCCGCCCATTCCGGTTCGATACGCGCAACCGTCCGTCCCCACAGCCGGGACGTCTCGACGAGCTCGGCGGCCATCAACCAGCGCGGTGGTTTCCTGGACAACGCCGAACCGGGGAATACCGCGAACCGGGCGTTGCGCGCCCCCTGGTAGTCCTGCTTCTCGGTATCGGCGAGACCGATGTGCGACAGCAGGCCGGCCAGCAGCGAGACATGGATCCCGCGGGGGTCGGCGGGCGCGCTGTTCAGCGACATCCCGAGGGTCTTCGCGGCCTGGCGCAGCTGGCTGTATATATCCTGCCACTCCCGTACCCGCAGGTAGTTCAGAAAATCGGCCCGGCACAGCTTGCGGAACTGGTTTCCCGACAGTTCCCGCTGCTGTTCCCCCAGATACTCCCACAGGTTGAGGTAGGCGAGGAAATCCGACTGTTTGTCGGTGAAGCGGCCGTGTTTCTCCGCGGCGGCCTGCTGAGCGTCGACGGGACGTTCGCGCGGGTCCTGGATGGACAGCGCGGCAGCGATGACCATGACTTCGTGTACGCAGCCGTTGCTTTCGGCCGCCAGTACCATGCGGGCCAGTCGCGGGTCGAGCGGCAGCTGCGCCAGTTTACGTCCCAGCGGCGTCAGGCGGCGATGCCCACCGGTCTTCGCGGCTCCGTTGGCGGGTTCCGTCTCGACGGCGCCGAGTTCGGTGAGCAGCAACACCCCGTCGGCGATACTGCGCGAATCCGGGGCGTCGATAAAGGGAAATGCCGCGATGTCGCCCAGGTTCAACGCGGTCATGGCCAGGATGACGGACGCGAGGTTCGTCCGCAGAATCTCCGGATCGGTGAACTCCGGGCGGGCGGCGAAGTCCTCGGCCGAGTACAGCCGGATGCAGATACCGTCGGCCAGCCGCCCGCAACGTCCCTTCCGCTGGTTCGCGGATGCCTGTGAGATGGCTTCGATTGGCAGGCGCTGGACTTTTGTCCGGCTGCTGTAACGGGAGATGCGCGCTGTGCCCGGGTCGATCACGTACCTGATGCCGGGAACCGTCAACGAGGTTTCCGCGACATTGGTGGCGAGCACGATCCGGCGCCCGGCGTGGGGCTGGAAGACCCGGTGCTGTTCCGCGGCGGACAACCGTGCGTACAGCGGTACGATCTCGGTATCGCGCAACTGCCGTTTTGCCAGGATGCCGGCGGTATCGCGGATCTCCCGCTCACCGCTGAGGAAGACGAGGATGTCGCCGGGGCCCGCCGCGCACAGCTCGTCCACCGCGGCTGTGATCGCTTCTGTCGGGTCGCGTTGGACCGCCGTGGCGGCGGCCCTGCCACCCCTGACGCCATCCGTGCCGCCGGATCCGGCATCGGGGTCGATCTCCGCCACCAGGGGCCGGTAGCGGACCTCGACGGGAAAGGTCCGGCCGCTAACCTCGATCATGGGCGCGCCGCCGAAGTGGCTGGAGAAACGCCGTGGGTCGATGGTCGCCGATGTAATGATCACTTTGAGGTCGGGCCGGCGGGGCAGGAGCTGCTTCAGATAGCCGAGGATGAAGTCGATGTTGAGGCTGCGTTCATGGGCCTCATCGATGATCAGCGTGTCGTACTGGTACAGCGACCGGTCTGTCTGGATCTCGGCCAGCAGGATGCCGTCGGTCATCAGCTTGATCAGGCTGTCGCCGCCGACCTGATCGGTGAACCGCACCTTGTAGCCGACTATCCCGCCTGGTTGCCCATCGGGTTCGCCCAGCTCCGCCGCGACCCGTTCCGCCACCGCCCGTGCCGCCAACCGGCGCGGCTGGGTGTGGCCGATCAGCCCGCGTACACCGCGTCCCAGCTCAAGGCATATTTTCGGCAGCTGCGTGGTCTTTCCCGAGCCGGTTTCGCCGGCGAGGATGACGACCTGGTGGTCCCGGATCGCGGCGAGGATCTCGTCCTTTTTCTGGCTGACCGGTAGCGCTGGGGGATAGGTGACGGCCGGCACGCGCGCGCGCCGCCGCTGCACGCGCAGCGCGGCTGTGTCGATGTCAGCGGTGATCGTAGCGAGGGCGGCCTGGCGAGCTTCGGGGTCGCGTATTTTGCGCATGCCGTCGATACGGCGCTGTAGACGGCGCTGATCGCGCACCATCAGATCGGGCAGTCGTGCGGCCAGGGCGGCGGGCGGAGGCATCGGGAAGCAGCGTCCAACGAAGTGTGGATGGCGGGCAAGGGGCAACGGGTACCGACCCGTTGGTCAAGTGGCCGTCGGCCGTCGGGTATTCCCGGTGTCACGACCTACTCAATCAGGATGAAGGCCCATCATGTCCGTGCTCGCTGTCACCCGGTGCAATGCCAGCGGTCCCCGAGTGAGGAGGATGGGCCGGCGGTGGGCATGGGATGGGTGCCGCCTGGAGCCCGGCGGAGGTCCCGGGCGGGTGGGCTGATCGCGTGGGTGGTCGAGTGGCTGGTCGAGCATGCCGCCACCGCGGTGGCGGTGACAGCCGGGCATGCGGTGGCAAGGGGGCGGATGCGGCGGCAAGGGGGCGGCAGCGTGGCCGTGGAACCCGGCCGGTGAGACGCCCCGCGGGGTAACAGCTGACTGCTGGGGTGACACCGGGTGGGAAGCGCGGCCACCGTGCACAGCGACCGCGCTTCCCACATCAACTTGTCCAGATGGTTATCTGCGAATGTACGTCCTGATCAGTTCCGGCCTGCTGTCCTGTCGTCCTGTGCCGGTCTTTTAGCTGTCGCGGCGCACGACCCGGCGAGCGGTTCGCCGTCCTGTGCGCCGTCCCGTGCGCCGGGCAATCCGGCGAGAGCGTCCAAGCATCGTCATCTCTCCCTCTGTCGCGCTGTGCGAGAACTCAGATCGTCGCCTTTTCCGCCTTTGCCAGCGCCTCGGCCTCGCGGGCTTCCACCAGGCCCAGCGACACCAGGTCGAGCGGACTGATGAACTCCGAGGCGAGCCGGAATCCGCCCGCTCGCGCGATCGAGTCCCGTAGCGGGATGGCCCACCGGTGCTCAAGCAGGATCAGCGCGGCCGCGGTGTCCTCGGGGATCTCGGCGAGCACGTCCCAGGCATCCTCCTCGCTGAACACCCCACCCCGTTCGGCGGCGGTCCGCGCACCGCGTTCGGCACCTGCCCGCATGCCGGCCTCGCCGCCTTCGCCGAGCCCGACGAGCGCGCCCACCAGGGCGCCGAGCTCGACCTGCTCCTCGTCGGTCAGCTGGCTGCCGCGTACGGCGGCGACATCGCCGTCGGCGTCCTTCTGGACGACCAAGGCGTCGACCACCCGTACAAGGTCGTTGTCACGAAGCCGTTGCAGCTCAGTCTGGATCTCACCACGGAAATCAGGCTGCTTGAAACCGAGCACCAGGAGTTGGACGGGTCCGATCGTCATGTCTGTTCCCTCCTCGCCCACCGTTTTCAGCGGTCATGTGAACGATGGGCTTCTTTCCCGGCCGGAGTCCTCACCCCAACCGGGTGAGTCGCCGTCCGCCAGCGGCGCCGGTCTGTCGCTGCCGGCGTCTCCCCGCTGGCCCCAGCCGATCGCGGCTGGGCCGCGCGCCGGGGCGTACGCGGCCTCGCGGGGCATATCGCCATACAAGTACTACGGCGTGTTTCCGAAGGTGTCGTCCGGTCAGGGAGCCGCGGCCAGGGGCCGCCTGGGCGTGGCGAGCCGGACAGCTGGCTTCCGGAACACGCCCTAGATGTTCACCCGATCGCTGCCGGTTGTCCGCGGTCGGTCGGAACAATATGTTGATGGCAGAGCCGCCAGTAGTCATCTTTGGTCCCGGTACACACAGCGACAGTTGGTGGGCGCTTCTGCCTACCGCCGACGTCCTCCGTTCTCCGCATTTCAACGATCTGCTTGCCCTGGTGGAGCGCGCAATGGCGAAACAGGAACCAGGCCGTCCGTTCATCCTTACGCTTGACCATCGCGGCACACGCGAACCAGGCGCACCAGGCGCACCAGGGCGCGGGCTTCGCGCTACGACGGCACCGTCCAGCACGCCAGTTCGGTATGTGTACGGGCTGCCGTCGAGCAGGATTAAGAGCGCCCGAGGATAGGGCGTTCGATCAGTGAGCGGTTCATCCGTGCCCGGTCCGGCAAGGCGGAAGAGGAAGGCGCCCTGGTGGTGGGCGCCGACTGAGGACAACGCGGCCGGGCGGGACGCGGGGAGCCGCGAGCCGGACAGTCCTATCCTCGGGCGCTCTAAAAGCGACCGGCAATAGGGGTGTAGCTCAAGGAGCGGGGCTGGGGGTGCGTGCGTCGCGAGGCGGCGCAGGCCCCGGTAGCGGTGTTCTGCTCCGTCATGCCGCGGTCAGCCAAGACCGCCGACAACGGTGCGTTCGCCGATAATGGGCAGCGGTCCGGTGTACACATCGGCGTAGCGTGAGTCCTTCCGGACCTCGTACACCCAGCTTTTGCTGACCGTGACACCGCGGGCGGCCAGGAAGGCCAGCGCCTCGCTGGCGGACCCGTTGGTCTGTTCCAGCGCATGCACGATGGCCTCCCGTTTGTCCGCGGCGTCCAGCGTCAGGGAAGGTGCAATCGTGCCGCCGGACATCCCGGCACCCTCGCCGTCAGGGTCGCTACCCGCCAGGTGAGCCACTGTGGGCTGGGAGGTGAAGAGCGGCATGAGATCGGTGACGGCGCGTTGGGCGTCCCGTTGGGTACCGCGTTGGGCGTCCCGTTGGTGAGGAACACCGAATGTGTCATCAGCCGGCTGTCCGGCCGGGGTTGTGCGGCCGCCGGCAGCGCGGTTCTCGGCAGTACGGCTGGCAACCCGGATCTGGCGCATGAGCAGTTCGTAGGAGCCCAGCAGCGCCAGCGCCGGCCAGCCGGCGATGACCCGGGCGGTCAGGTTGGGTTCGGCGTGCAGCACGTTGGCGGCGAGGGAGGCGAAGGCGCCCATGGTCAGCAGGAGGTAGGACAGCCAGGAGCGGCTCCGGCCGGCACGCCGGTCCGCCAGCATCGTCATGGACGCGGCCAGCATCAGGCCGTCCACGCTGAACGGGATGACCGCGGCGGCCGTGGCGTCCTCGCCGTGGTCCAGCGCGACGCCCCGCATGTGCCGGTAGGAGACGAAGGCCGCTACCGCGGCGACGGTGACCACGGCCGCGACCGTGGCCGCGCCGATCGCGCGGTCCGTCCACCCCGCCCGTGCGTCGGTATCCGCACCTGGTCGGTTGTCCTCCGCTGACCCGAACACGCGATCCCCTCCCACTGTTGAGACTCCGCTGACTGAAACAACGTGTTGCGTGACCACATCGATAGCCTGCCACCCACTCGCGCCCACATCACACCAGGGCGTCCTTTGCCGGCGGACCCGTACGGTCCGTGCATGTCACGTCATGCCCGGTCTATCCGGCGCGGCGGCGGTGGTGTCGTCGAAGCCCGTGATCCAGCTGGTCATCGCCCAGCTGGAGACGTTCGGGAGGACTGGTTATCCACCGTGTGGTGGTCATGCGCCGATCGGGGAACGAGCGCCGGGCATGGCGAGGGCACGCTGGTTGGCTAGTGGCGGCTGAGGAGATCAGGCAACGAGCCAGCCTGTGTATCCGGCGGCTGCCAGCACTCGGCAGGCCGCGGCTCCCGACACGGGCCGTGACACGGGCCGGGGCAGTTCCACCGGGGCCGCGCTGAGCCGCGGATGGCAGCGGCGGGCCGTCCATCGATGGTCGTGCGGCTCCACGAGCGGCGCACCGGCAGGCAAGGCCCGTGGGGGATGTCAGCCCGGATCAACGCTCGACGGGGCCTCGCCTTGACGGGGCCTCGCCGTGGAGCGCCGGCAGCGTGAGCTCAGAACCCGGGGAAGACGTGTCGCAGGTCGTCCAGGGTGATCGTAGCGCCCGTCAGGGCCACGGTGGCCGGGGTATGCGCGGCTGCGTGACGGCCGGTGACCAGCCGCAGCCACCACTCCGCCGGTGCGTTGAGGACCGCGTCGGGCTGATCAGGCTCCTCGCTGGTGAGCGTGACCGTGTCGCCCAGGCCGAGCCCGAAGGAGCGCTCGGGCGCGGTGGTTCGGACCGCGATCGTGGCGTGCCGGTCGCCGAGGGCGCCCGGCCGGCCGAGGAAGCCGATGATCATGCCGACCTGGTCGAGGAGCGGCTCGATCGCGGCCGGTGCCAGGACGGCCTCCGGGTCGAAGGCGACTTCGACATCCCAGGTGTGGTGGGTGAACTCGGAGAGCCGTAGGCCCGCGGCGGTCGCGACGTCCACCGGGGCGGGCAGGAAGCCCAGATCGATCCGCAGCTCGTCGCGGGTGGGCGCGTCGAGGCCTTCGTAGCAGATGATCAGCTTCTCGTTGGCGGTGATGAAGCCCTCGGCGCGCTCGGTTGGCGACAGCGCGTCCCAACGCGCCCAGACCGACGTGTTGAAGTCCGCGGCGGGCACGCCCGTGCCGTTCAGCGCGCCTTCCAAAGTGGCCAGCGTTATCTCCGCACCGCTGCCCAGATGGCTGAGGACCTGGGACACATCCCACCGCGACGCCCCGGACGGCCGGGAGAGGCCGTCCGGGGTAAGCCCGCGTACCACGGCGGTCACCTGGTCGTGCCCGCTGCGCAGTGCATCGATGATCTGGTCGGCACGATCGGTCATGTTCGTCTCCGAGGAAGGTAGGCCCGGCATCCGGTCGCCAGGGCGCTTTTCGCGTCTGTGGACTGCGATCTGCCAGTAGGGTTTACCACACTGCCGTGGTGGTTTAGCGATGCCTGTTCATCGCGGGCCTGGTGGCTGAAACCGGTCCGCGCCACGCGCCAGCACTGCGTCGTTGTCAGTCAGAATGCGCACTCCACGGTCAGTCAGAATGCGCGCGCCGAGCGGCTGGAGACGGTGGAACGGCCAGGATGGCCGGTCAGCACGCGGGGCTGACGGATTCGATGCTGGCGACGGAGAAGTCACGCTGGCCGTTGCGCAGGCGGCACCAGGAGTCGAGCCACTTGCCGTAGAACTGTTGCGGCTGGATTTGGCGGACGGTACGGGTGCCGTTGTTGTCCCGGTAGGCGATGACGACATCGTGCTGATGGTCCACGGCGCTGGCCAGCAGCTCCAGCTCGGCTTCGTTGAGACGGGTGTTCAGCCGGGCCAGCCGCTTGAAGGTACCGGAGTCCGGCATTGTGCCGGCATCGGGATCCGCGGCCAGCCGGTGGGCGAGGTCGGCCGGGGAAAGCCGGCGTGGCCCATGGGCGGGGTCGGTGTAGCGGGGGGACGCCTGGTGTTCCTGCCGACGCGGCACGATCATCGTGCCGGCGGCGTCCTCGGCGATCGGGTAGAAGCCGACCTCGCGCAGGCGGGCCAGCACGTCGTCGAGTTTGAACGGGCTGGCCAAGACGGTAGGTGCCAGTTGGCTGAACTGCAGCTTCGCCAACGACCGGGTATGGCGGATCTCAGTAGTCGAGGCTTCGTCGGAGATGACGCAGCAGCGCATGCCACGAACGCGGACCTGCCCGTGCCGGCGTGCGACATCGGAGATGAGGTACTCCAACGGCTGCGGCACGGCGTGCGCCGCCATGTCACGCAGTTCCGCGAGAAGCGTGTCGGCGCTCCACCCCGCGTCGAGCGCGGCCCGGACGCTCGACGCGGAAAAACGCCACGTACCGGCGGCACCGCGAGACTCGGGGACGGCCGCGTCCCGCAGCAGCCGCGACACCGCCGAACTCGGCTGGCCGGCCACCACCGCGGTCAGATCCGACTGCAGGATGACGGTGAACGTGGCTTCGGGCAGCAGGTCGGCGCACTGCCTCGCCAGTTCGTCGACGGCCTCCGCCGCCACCGCGCTGGCGACGGCCAGCAGATGTTCGCCGAGCTCCGACAGCACATCGAGGGCGACCACCCCGAGCAGCTCCGCCTCTCGCGTCGCCGCGGCGGCCTTGCTGGCGCGCCGGACGGCGTCGTACCCGTCCAGCGGGCTGAACCACTCGATCTCCCGGCCAGCCGCGCGAACCGAACCACCTGAACCAGCGGCGTTCAACATCGCCCGGCGGATCCGGCCCGCTCCCGAGAGCAGCGGCAGCGGCGGCGGGAGATCCTTCTCGCCCTCGATCTCTCGGCTGGACGGCGCATGCTCCAGGGAGAACCAGGCCGACGCGAGGACGGCCCAGCGCCGGCCGGGTTCGGCGACGCGCCATTGCTGGTAGTCAGGGGTGGGTGCGTATCCGTCGTCGGTCTGGCCCAGCAGGCCAGCGGCGTACGCAAGATCGATCCATACCAGGAGGTCGGCCTCGGGCATGGACAGCCGTTTCGCGAGCCGCGACCGTTCCCGAGGCCCGACACCACCCTTTTTCAGGGCTACCACAGGCGTGGCGCGGGCCTCGTCGAGGAGGGCGGTCACCCGTCCTATGGCTTCTTCGGCGGCGGCCTGGGCCGCGGAGCGCACCATCGCCGGGTCGACGTCCGGCCGTGCGATCGCGGGTTGGCCGGTCAGGGAGAAATCGTGCTCGGCCTGCCAGGCGGCGATCACTACCTCGCGCGGCAGCTCAGGCTGGCGGTTGCCGCGCAGTATCAGACCCGCGGCGATCAGGATCTCGGTTTGGCGGGCTGGGGCGGGTGTTCCGTACTCGATGCGCCAGGAGTAGTCGCCGATCAGGCCGCGCCGGAATTCGTCGAGCCGGTCCCGCGCGGGCTGCGGCAAGCCGGAGATGATTTTTATGATCGTTTTCGGATCTGACATCAGTTCGGACAGCTTTATGATCAACTCAGGCTTGCCCAGGCCGCTGGCGCTGGCTCCGAGCGCGGTGACCGCGGTCCGCAGCTCCGTCACGAGGACCGACTGGGCGATCTTCTTCACCGGGCGGGCGGCGTCGAAGTTCGCCGACCAGTGCGCGCGCAGCCGCTCCAGCAGCCGCACCACGTCGGAGTCACGCCAGGCCAAGCCGCGTACGCACAGGTCGGCGGCTCCGTCCCGGACGGCGCTCTCGGGTGCGCCCAGCCAGGCCGCCAGCGCGGGCACGGTCGCGGACCCGCCCAGCACGGCGAGCGCCTGCCCGACATGCACCGTGTCCCTGTTCAGCATCCGCATCGCGGCGACGAGCGAATCCGTGCCGTCCAGCCGTTGGGCGAGCTGGGCGAAACCGCGGGGAACCGGCTCGATCAGGACATCTGGGCGTGCCGCCAGCAAAGCGGTCAGCGACGCCTCGTCCAGGGTTGCCAAGTAGTCGGCAAACGATTCAGCACACACCTGCTTCATTGTGCTGGGCAGCTTACGCCCGGTTCGCGGCGATCACCAGCGGTGGGTGGCCCATCGCCTGGTCGGCGTTGCCGGAGCGCAAACCCAGACTTTTCAGTCCCGTGGCAGTCGGCCGGCGGGCGAGAGCGCATAATCCGACTGCCCTTCCCGGACCCGCCCCGCGGGACTGATGAATCGTGCGTGGCGCGGGTAGCAGGTAACAGGCAGGAGGTTCACCGGTGATGGCTCTGCACGGCCAGGCAAGCGGCGAGCAGGCACAGGAGACCGTCGACATCCGGCCCCAGTTCGCCCGGCCGGGCGAGGATGTCGTGGTCCCGCGGTTCCGGATGCCGCGGGAGTCGATCACCCCGGAGACCGCATACCAGATCATCCATGATGAGCTGATGCTCGACGGCAACGCGCGGCTCAATCTGGCCACGTTCGTGACCACCTGGATGGATCCGTACGCGGACCGGCTGATGGTCGAGTGCGCATCCAAGAACATGATTGACAAGGACGAGTACCCGCAGACTGCCGAGATGGAGGCGCGTTGCGTCAACATCCTCGCCGACCTGTGGCACGTCCCCGACGCGCTGAACGCGGTCGGCTGCTCGACGACCGGTTCATCCGAGGCATGCATGCTCGCCGGGCTCGCGCTGACCCGCCGGTGGCGCGCCCGGCGTCGGTCGGCCGGCCTGCCGGCGGACCAGCCGAACATCGTCATGGGGGCCAACGTCCAGGTCTGCTGGGAGAAGTTCGCCCGGTACTGGGACGTTGAGCCGCGGCTGGTGCCGCTCGGGCCGGGACGCACCCGGCTGACCGCCGATACGGCGGTGGCGCACTGCGACGAGAACACCGTCGGCGTGGTGGCTGTCCTCGGCTCGACCTTCGACGGCAGCTACGAACCGGTGGCCGAGATCGCGGCCGCGCTCGACCGCCTCGCGGGATCAGGCGGCCCGGATGTGCCGGTGCACGTCGACGCCGCCTCGGGCGGGTTCGTGGCGCCGTTCTGCGATCCGGAGCTGGTCTGGGACTTCCAGCTGGACCGGGTGGCGTCCATCAATGCCTCCGGCCACAAGTACGGGCTGGTCTATCCGGGGGTCGGCTGGGTGCTGTGGCGCGACGAGGCGGCGTTGCCGTCCGATCTGGTCTTCCAGGTGGACTACCTGGGTGGCTCCGTGCCGACGTTCGCATTGAACTTCTCCCGGCCGGGCGCCCAGGTCGTCGCCCAGTACTACACATTCCTGCAGCTGGGCTGGGAGGGGTACCGGCGGGTGATGCAGACCTGCCGGGACAACGCCCGCTGGCTGGCCGGTGAGGTGGCGAAACTCGGGCCGTTCGAACTGGTCTCGGATGGCGGCGGTATCCCGGCGTTCGCGTTCGCGCTGCGGGAGGAGGTCACCGGCTACACCGTCTTCGACGTCTCCGAGCTGCTGCGCACCCGCGGCTGGCTGGTACCGGCTTACCGGTTCCCGCCCGCGCTCAACGAGCTGGCGGTGCTGAGGGTGGTCGTGCGTAACGGCTTCAGCCGGGACCTGGCCGGAATGCTGGTCGCGGATCTGCGCCGGGTGGTGAAGCGGTTGTCCGACCCGCACCGGCGTCCGTGGCCTGAAGACAACGGCGTTACCTCCTTCCACCACTGAGAGCGCCCGGGAACCGGGGTGTGGATCAGGGAGCGGGGCTGGGATGCGGGACATGCGTGGCCAGCTGCATGATCTGATGGCTGCTGTCGGTCCTGATGCGGAGGAGGCCTACATGACCATCGCGGAGACGCTCAGGGCTGAGGGCCGTGTCGAGGGCCGTGTCGAGGGCCGTGTTGAGGGGCGCGCTGAGGGCCGTGTTGAGGGGCGCGCTGAGGGCCGTGTTGAGGGGCGCGCTGAGGGCCGTGTTGAGGGGCGCGCTGAGGGCCGTGTTGAGGGGCGCGCTGAGGGGCGCGCTGAGGGCCGTGTTGAGACGCTGCTCCAGCTGTTGACTCTCAAGTTCGGTCCGGTTCCCGAACCGGTGCTTGCCGCTGTGCGCGACGCCTCCGCTGATCAGCTTCAGGTCTGGACCGCTCGCGTCCTGACCGCCGACAGCTTCGGCCAGCTCCTCGACTGAAACGGAAGCCCATGCATGATCCTGTGACGGCGATCGTCGCACCCGCCGCCACGGATCGGGAAGCACGCTGGGAACTGGGTGTCACGGTGGCTGCGTGTACTGACTCCCGAGCCGTTCTGAAAAGCGACGGTAGACGCCTGCAATATCTCAGAGGGGTTTGATCTCGATCTGTGGGTCTATCGGCAGCTTTGTCTTCCAGCTTGCGAGCCGGTTTTGCGCAGGTTCGAGGAGAATAATGGGATTCTTGCCCAACGTGACGGGATGCGGACTGTCGTTTTTGTCCTATGAGGGTCGTTGCGGTTGATGCCCCTCACCGCTGCCGGCTCCATCGGGTCCGCCAGCTGTCCGTGCGCGCGTTGCCCGTTTGTCGCTGGTTCGACGGCAGCCGTGCATCTGTGCTGGTGAGACTGGCCCGCGGCGCGTCGGGGGACGCGCCGCGGAGGAGGAACGGATGAACCGTCTGGGTGTCGCCGTGGTTGCGGCCGGTGCCGTGGCCCTGTCAGTAATCGGCGGCGGGGCCGCGTCCGCTGACCCGTCCGGCCAAGGACAGGAGCAGGAGCAGGGGCAGGGTCTTACAGCGCGTGATGACGCGTACTGGGTCAAGGCGGGCGGGGTTCTCACCGTGCGTGGCGAGGGAGTGCTGGGCAACGACACCGGATGGCCGACGACGCTGGTCAGGCACACCCAACCAGCCCATGGGACTCTCACCCTGAAGCAGGACGGGTCGTTCAGTTACATCCCGGCCGCGGGCTTCACCGGGACGGACACGTTCACTTACTCGATCAGTGACGTGGTTTCGCTTTACAGCACGCACCTGCCGCCGATCGCGACGATCGGCGGTGTGAAGATCACCGGTGGTGGATACGGCTCGTCGCTGTACCCGGTGCCCGGCTCGCGGGACGAGTACTACGGCGTGACCGACCGCGGCCCGAACGTCGACGGGCCGAACGGGGTGAAGGTCGAGGCGCTGCCGGGCTTCGACCCGGCGATCGGCCGGTTCCGGCTCGTCGACGGCAAAGCCGTCCTGGAAAGGACCATCCCGTTGCGCGCGGCGGACGGATCGCCGTACACGGGCCGGGCGAACAGCCAGGCGAACACCGGCGAGACGATCGTCGACCTGAATGGGAACGTCCTCCCGCCCGATGCGTCCGGTTACGACTCCGAAGGGCTGGTAGCCCTACCCGACGGCACCTTCTGGGTGTCGGACGAGTACGGGCCGTTCATCACCCACTTCGGCCGTGACGGCCGCGCGATCGAGCGGCTCTCACCGTTCGACGGGTCGCTGCCGGCGGAACTGGCGAACCGGGTGCCCAACAAGGGCATGGAAGGGCTGACGGTCACTCCCGACGGACAGACGCTCGTAGGCGCGATGCAGCAGGCGCTGGCGCAACCCGATCTCACCGGCAAACCGGCCAACGTCACCACCCTGCGGATCGTGACGTACGGGCTGAGCACCCACGTCACGCACGAGTACCTTTACCTGCTCGACGACCCGAAGCTGAACAGCGGCGCGGTCAGCGAGATCACCGCGCTGAGCGACACGACGTTCCTCGTCGACGAGCGTGACGGCCACCCCGAGCCGGGTGCCTACAAGAAGCTGTTCCGGATCGATCTGGCCGGCGCCACCGACGTCGGACCGGCAGCGACGCTGCCCGGCGCGGTGTACGACGCGGCAAGGGGCGGCCTGCTCGTTGGCCCCAACCGACGCACGATCGAGGCTTTCGCCGGGACGGCGACCACCACGGCCGCGACCGCGGCGCTGGCCTCCGCCGGGATCACCCCCGTCACCAAGAGCCTCGCCCTCGACCTCGGCGGTCTGTTGACCGGCCTTGACCCGACCGGTGGCTTTTTCGGGCATGACAAGATTGAGGGAGTTGCGGTTGCCGACGGCGGACGCACAATCATCGTCAGCAACGACAGCGACTTCGGGATCGACGGCGTCACGAACAGCGCCCCACCGTTCCAGCTGCACGCGAAGGTGCTGCCGAACGGGGCGCAGGACGACGGCGAGTTCCTCGCGATCGACACCACTCGACTGCCGGCGGTTGCCAGCACCGCCACGGTCACCGTGACGGTCGGCCCGGGAAGCCACCGTCACTGACAGCGCCTGATCCGTGTTCGAGGCCGGCCCGCGCGAACCTGGCGGGGCGGCCTCAAACACGACGCGAGGTGCGTGCCTCAACCCCGTGATAACCCCGTGATGCCGCGTCCCCTGTTGCCAGGCGCGTTTTAGAGCGACCGACAACAGAGGACGCGGCATCGCGGGGCTGGGGCACGCACCTCGCTGCGTTGTCGTCGGTCGGCACCCCAAGGACCAGGGTGACTCCCTCCTCCGCCTCGCGATGCACGCACCCCAGTCCCGCTCCTTGATCCACATCCCTATTGCCGGGCGCTCTTAGCCGATGATCGTTATCCGGGCGCCGGTGCCGGTGAGGTAGAGGGGACTGTCGGTGAAGCCCACGCGGTCCTCCTCGCCGACGTAGAGGTCGATGTGCTTGTCGCCGCCGAGACCTGGGGTGAACTCGTCGTGGATCGTCCACGTCGCAGCCTGCAGACGGGCGCAGGCCACCGGGTCGACCGCTGAGTGGTCCTCCTCGCTACCGCAGGTGGCGACGGTGAACCGGGCGCCCTGCGCGAGGACACCCGAGTCCGCCGCGGCCGTGCTGAAGGATTGCAGGCGCTGGCCGGTGGTGTCGGCGGGGACCGTGTCGAGCCAGTAGCCGGTGTCATACGACCAGTTCAGATAATTCCCGGCGTGATCGCCGCTGGTTATCCGGCCAGTGCCTTCGTCGTGCACGGCGGCGACGAAATCCGTGGGATACGTGCCGAGCGGGTCGTTGCCGTGTGCGCAGTCCTGACGCGGGCAGCCCGTCACCTGTCTGGGCTGGCCGTGGTGGAAGCTTTCGACCGCGGTGTAATAGACAGTGATCGTCCAGCCGTCGCTGGTCTGGCCGGTGCCTCCAGGCGCGGGTGCGGGGGTGCTGTGGGCGGTGGCCGGCGGTTTGGCCGGGTTGTGGAGATCAGAGCGGCTGACCTGGCAGCCGGCCGTCAGGCACAGCAGGACGGCGAGGCCGAGCGGGCCGATGATGCCCGCTGATACCCGACCGCCGGCGCTGGGACGGGTTGACGGCCGGCAGCTGAAAGCGCGTTGACCGCCAGCATTATGTTGGCCGCCCAGAATGCGTTGGCTGCCGAAAGCGCGCCGGCTGCGGAAAACATGAATTTTTGTCATATTGCGTATTATTGCTGTCATCGACGTTCTGGTCACCCTTTCGTGGGGGACAGGACACCCATGGCCACCATGCCACGCGAATCGGTCGATGAGCGGCCGTGGCCGTGGCCACCCTGTGTCGGATGGCAGGCGGATGCGTCGCGAGGCGGCCCAGTCCCCGGTAGCGGTGTTCTACCGGGGCCGACGGCAATGATGCGAGGCGCCGGCAGGCCCTGGCGGATTTCCGGCGGCGACCACTCGGTACCCCTGGGCCGGAAAAACCGTATCTACACTCAACCGGTATGACTGTCGTTCTGCCCAAGGGCGGGAACGTGCCGCTGCCGCCGGGGACAGGGCGGGTGCGCGTCGTGGTCGACTCCGCCGCCGGACCGGAACTGGACGGCAGCGTACTGCTGCTCACGGCATCCGGTCGCGTCCGTGGCGACGCCGATTTCGTCTTCTACAACCAGCCGCGCTCCATCGACGGGTGCGTGGCCATCGAGGAGCGTTCCGCGCGGCAGGAGGCGGTCACCGTCGACCTGGCCCGGCTGCCTCCAGAGATCTCAACCATTGTCGTCGCGGTGTCGACCGACGGCCAGCCGGTCGGCGCCGTGCGCGGCCTGCATGTCCGAGTCCACGACGCGCCGGGCGCAGGCGATCTCCTCACGCCCGGCCCGGAGATCGTCCGGTTCGAGGTCACGGACGCGGGTGCTGAGACGGCGTTCGTCCTGGGCGAGCTGTACCGGCGGTCCGGGCATTGGAAGTTCCGGGGGGTGGGCCAGGGCTGGACCTCGGGCCTGGCCGGGCTTGCCACGAGCTACGGCATCACCGTCGACGCCCCCTCCGCGGCGGACAGGCCACTGCCTCCGGCGGGATCAGGGCCGCTGCCGGGGCCGGCCCCGGGGCGGCCGACAGCCGCCGGCATCCGCGATCCGGTGTCCACGGCGAAGGCCGCCCGGCTGGAAAAGCAGCTCGCCGTGGCCGCGCCGGCCATGGTCGACCTGGTCAAGCGTGCCGGGGTTTCCCTTCGGAAGAAGGGCATGTCCGAGCATCGTGCCCGGGTCGCGCTCTGCCTGGACATCTCCCTGTCGATGAGCGCGCTGTACAGCCAGGGCAAGGTGCAGCGGCTGTGCGAGCGCATCCTGGCGCTCGCCGTCCAGTTCGATGATGACGGTTCCTGTGATGTGTTCACCTTCGGCGGGCGTGGCCACGACGAGGGCCCGCTCGATCTGCGTAACTACCAGGACTGGGTGGCCGGGCTCAGGCGTCACCGCAAGCTTGAGGGCGCCACCAACTACGCGAAGGCCATGGGGATGGTCCGGCAGCATTACTTTCCCGACTCCCGCGGGCGGCAACGTTCCCAGCCTCGCCCGGACCACCTGCCCGTCTACGTGATGTTCGTGACCGACGGCCAGGCCACCGACAAGCGGGCCGCTCGCGACCAGATCACCTGGGCGTCCTACGAGCCGATCTTCTGGCAGTTCATGGCGATAGGGCGGAGCAGCCGCAATGTCGGTGCCGGTGCTGCGGCATCGCCGCGGCGTAGCGGTCTCGGTGGCCTTGTCGACCGCCTGCTTGAGAGCAACTTCAGCTTCCTGGAGGAGCTGGACGAGATGACCGGGCGATTCCTGGACAACGCGAACTTCTTCTCTGTTGCCGACCCGACGGCGATCGGTGATGACCAGCTCTTCGATCTGCTGATGTACGAGTACCCGCGGTGGCTCACCCAGGCACGCGCCCACGGCCTGGTCATCGGTACCTGACCGGTGACCAGGCCGGCGGGGCTCGAACGCCGCCGTCAGCGCTGGCGGAAGATACCGCCCCAGCGGGAGGGTCGTGGACCGGGAGCCACTGGGGACGGTCGTGGGCTGGGTGGGGCTACCCGGGGCGTGACGGGGTGCCAACCGGCGGGCAGGGGCAGCGGCGCGTCCGGTGCAAGGCGCCGGACGGTGGGGTCGTAGCCGTCCAGCTCGCCAGGCTCGAACCGGACGTTCTTGATCACCCACCAGAAGGAGCCGGCCGGCTCACCAACCAGCTTGTACGCACCATCCGCCAGCAAGAGCGCCCACCCACTCCGCCCCCCGATCATAATTGCGAT